>CAMWLG010000037.1 GCA_947175035.1 uncultured Lachnospiraceae bacterium
CATAAATTATATAGCCGCGTTTTACTCTATATATCCCAAAGTTAATGCCAAAACAATCAATTTTTTTTAAAAGTAGTATAGAACCATTATTTATATCCAACTGAACAATGGAATGATTCTGTAAGATAACTAAGGCTTCTCCTTCAAGTACAGCACAATCTGTATCATAGATAAAATAATCCCCAATTAAAGCAATTCGAATTATTTTTTTGTATGAATCTATTTGTATTGCAAACACTTTATACATATCGCCGTGTTTCAAATGACCTGAATTTAATACGATATCATAGGGCTGATTGTCCGTCGATTCAACAGTATATGTGTGGTCTATGGAAATCGTCACAGTACATATATCGTTTCGTAATACCATATAACTATTCTCCTCGGCAAAATGCCGATTTGTCAATTTTAATGCAGTATTTCTTGCATCGTGTCAACTTTTATCAAAATATACCACAATATGTAGTTTAAGAACACCCGTCATTGTACTAATGGAATAAAATCCTTCATTTCTTCTGATTCTTATTCTGCTGATTCCAGCCCACTTAGATTCAACTCTATCCCCGCCAGGATGAAACGCGGGTCATCCCCGATCAGCTCACAGTTTTGCTCATAAATTGCGATGTATTGGCTTCCGTCGCCCAGATACTTTTCCGCAATCTTCCAGAGAGAATCCCCCGCCTGCACCACAACAGTGCCAGTCATATCACCTGCCATGGACGTATCTGTCTGTTCTTGTGATATCACCTGTTCTTGCTTCTTCTGTACTTGTGATATCTCTGTTTCTTCCTGTGTCGCCTGCTCTTTCGATATTGCCTGTTCCGATTCCTCCTGCACCGTCTGTCCTTGTCCGTTCTGTGTCGGTTGAGGCATCTCACCCGCTGCATATTCCCCATGCTCCTCGTCGGCTGCCAAATATCCTGTCCCGTCGCCAAGAGTAACATCTGTAATGTCACCAGTCTTTGTGCCAAAACCCACAAGCATAATGCCGCCAATGGCAAAAAGCAGACACAGCCCTGCAAGTATCTCGTTTTTATTGGTCTCCCTGTTTCTCCACATTGTCCTCATGACTTATCATTCCCCACTTTCTCAGATTGTCTTTTTCAACACACTCCGCTTCTTCTATTTGGGAATAATGCTCTCTCACAAGCTGTGCAACAATATTCCTTTCCTCTTTGGCATCTCTCCAGAAGGCATCCGGCAGTCTCAGCACGATATTCAACAAATCGCCTTCATAATAATGTACTTCTTGTAAAATATCCTGTTCCAACGCCGCCACCGCTATCGGCAGGACATACGGAACACCGATTTTTTGTGAAAGCAGCAGCCTGATTTCCTCCAAGCTTAACTGGTTCAGAGGTTTTTTGACCGCTCTCTGACTGGTTTGAACCACATAGGAACCAAAATCAGAGTCTTCCCAGACGATATTTTCCAGTTCCACAATGGATTTATTCATATGTGCCATACCATGAATAGGTTTTATCATACCATGCCCTCCTTTCACACATGGTTTTCCCTTTGATTTTGCATAGGAATCAGTCTTTCCTCTTAAGCCCCTTCAGATAAGCCTTCTGTTCCGGCGTAATCCTCAAGCTCTCCACCGCTTTCTGGATGGATTTATTGTGAGTCCAGAGATCCAGCCGGTTCTCCTCTATGTACGGCAGGATCGCCTCATATTGTTTGGCAAGGGCGGTGGCAAAATACCATGCCCGCATCATGTTCACATAGTACTCCTTGGACTGCACTCCCGCCACCATCTCCGGATAAGCGGCATCAAATTCTTTGTCCAGAAAGAAGCGCATCAGCATCCCGATGGCAAAACGCACCGTGTAAGTGTGGCTGTCCGCAAGCCATACCTGTATCTGTTCCAACAGCTTTGCAGGGTATTTTCCCAATACCTTGGGTGCCATCAAATCGCAGGTTGCCCAGTTGTCCACATAGGGCAGAAAGGCGTCAAGGGCACGGATGCAAATATCATAATCCTTGATACATTCAATAAAAAATCCATGAAGATTATTCTCCTCATAATAGTCATGGGGGAGAGCTTCCATAAAATCCTTCAAATCATCATCGGACGATTCCCGCCACAACTTCTTTGCCAGCTTTCTAAGCGCCGGGGTTCGTACACCGATAATGGTGTCGGGGTCAACAGTGGGCATCAGCTTTGCGTGAAATGCTTTATATTCTGTATCCTGCAGCTCAAATAGTCTTTGCCTAATATTAGTCATGGGATAATCTCCATTCGCACCAGACGACTCAGGACAGATCCCAAATAATGCCGCATCATCTGTTTGTATTCCTCAGGATCCACCTTGCCGCCCGTCCCAAGAACCTCGTATATTACTTTTGCCTCCCTGAGCCGACAGTGCAGCTCCGTCAGACCGCCCCGCAGGTAAAACTGCTTGCGGCTGACCCTCTCCGCATAATTGTCCGCTGTCTCATCCAATTCCTCTATGGCAAGAAAAAGCTTTTGACCATCATACCGTTCTTTCAGCGCCCGAAGTGTGTCGCTGCCATAGCCCTTTCCCCTATGTTGGTCAGAGATTGCAAGGTAAAAAACATAGGATAAGTTGGAATAACTGATGACATAAGCCAGACCGACCCATTCTTTATCGTCATACAGCCCCCAAAAATCCACGCCCTCTTTACGGGCGTTGCGGTTTAACACCCAAAAAGGCGCCCTCTCCTCCGCGGGGAACGCTTTTTTGTATAGTGCTTTTATATTCTTAAATTCAGGAAGGCTCTTGTCTGTTATTTTTAAACTGACAGGCACTGTAATCATACCCCTTTCACGGTTGCCTAAATATCCAGCTCCGCATCCTGTGCATGGTCATAGATGAACGCCTTTCTGGGCGGGACCTCCGTACCCATGAGAAGTTCCGTCATCTCGCTTGCCATACGTGCGTCCTCGATCTCCACTTTCTTGAGCAGACGGTGCTCCGGGTCAAGAGTGGTCTCCCACAATTGCTGCGCGTCCATCTCGCCCAAGCCCTTATAACGCTGCAGAGTAAAAGCCCCTTTGTGGGTCTTGCGATACTTTTCCAGCGCCTTGTCATCATAAAGGTACTGCTCCTCCCCCTTGGAGGGCATGGCCTTATACAAGGGTGGCATGGCGATATACACATGACCTTCAAAAATCAGCTCCGGCATAAATCGGTAAAACAGGGTCATAAGTAAAGTGGAGATATGGGAACCGTCCACATCCGCATCCGTCATGATGATGATTTTGTCATAGCGAAGCTTGGAGATGTCAAAGTCATTGCCATACCCCTCCGAGAACCCGCAGCCGAAAGCGTTGATCATGGTCTTGATCTCAGCGTTGGCAAGCACCTTGTCAATACTTGCCTTCTCCACGTTAAGAATCTTGCCCCGAATGGGCAAAATCGCCTGGTAATTGCGGTCTCTGGCGGTCTTGGCGCTGCCGCCGGCGGAATCACCTTCCACAATAAAAATCTCACATTTGGCGGCATCTTTGGAAATACAATTGGCAAGCTTGCCATTGGAGTCAAAGGAGAATTTTTGCTTGGTAAGCATATTGGTTCTTGCTTTCTCCTCCGTCTTGCGGATCTTCGCCGCTTTTTCCGCACAGGCGATAATACTTTTCAGGGTCTCAAGATTGCGGTCAAAGAACCGCACAATCTCATCTCCTGTCACCTTGCTGACCACCTTCGCCGCATCCTGATTATCCAGCTTTGTCTTGGTCTGCCCCTCGAACCTGGGGTCGGGATGCTTGATGGACACCACAGCGGTCATGCCGTTTCGCACGTCTGCCCCCGTGAAATTCACATCTTTCTCCTTCAATACATTCAGTTCTCTGGCATAGTTGTTGATCACATTGGTGAACATGGTTTTAAATCCCGTCAGATGCGTGCCACCCTCGGAATTGTAGATATTGTTGCAAAAACCCAACACATTCTCATGAAACTCATTGATATACTGGAACGCCACCTCCACGGAAATGCCTTCGCTCTCGCCGCTAAAATAAATCACGTCATGAACCGTCTCGGCAGTCTTGTTGATATCCTTGATAAAACCCACAATGCCCTCAGGCTCATGAAAAGTAAGTACCTCAGGTGTTTCCCTGCGCTTGTCCGTGAATACAATGGTCAGATTCGGATTCAGATAGGCTGTCTCGTGGAGACGGCTCTTCACGTCATCCTCCTTGAAGCGGGTCTTGTCAAAAATCGTGTCATCCGGCAAAAAATTGATGCTGGTGCCGCTTTCCTTAGTCTTACCCACCACAGGCAACAGCCCGTCCACCAGTTCCATGGTAGGGATTCCCCGTTCATAGCTGTCCTCGTAAATAAATCCGTCTGTTTTGACCCGAACGGTCAATCTGGTAGAAAGAGCATTCACCACGGAAGAACCCACACCATGCAGACCACCGCTGGTCTTGTATGCATTATTGTCAAACTTGCCGCCCGCATGCAGGGTGGTAAACACCAGCCGTTCCGCGCTGATCCCCTTTTCATGCATCCCCACGGGGATTCCACGTCCATTGTCCGTCACCGTGGCGGATCCGTCCGCCTCCAAAGTCACAGTGATTTTATCGCAATATCCCGCCAAATGCTCGTCCACGGAATTGTCCACAATCTCGTATATTAAATGATTCAGCCCCTTGGTAGAAACGCTGCCGATATACATACCAGGACGTTTGCGCACCGCTTCCAAACCTTCCAGCACCGTGATGCTGGAGGCGCCATAATTACTTGCCTTTGCCATGAAAGCCTAATCTCCTTTAACTCTAAATACTCTTCCAAATTTTCATATATCAAAAGTCAAAACCGCTGTTTTCATTGATGAGAACAGTCTTTATTCCAGAGACATTGTTGAGGGCGTTTAAAATCCCATGGATGGCAGTGTTGCAGTATTCCGGTTCCACATTACCTAGATCAAGAAACACAGATACCTTGTCTTCCTGCTTCAGGACATCAAGATAACCGAGATAAATCTCCTGCTCATCGTAAGATTTGAAAAATTCACCAATCACATTGTCTGTTTCCTCAAACTTCGCATCGGTAAACCCATCCTCAAAATAGATGCTGAAAAAGAAATTCTCGCCCTCAAATCCCATAACATGTGCTTCATAATTTAATTCCAGCTCTTCCAGCCCAATCATACTGTCAAATGCACCTTCATCCATCTCAAGCATTTCATAATCATCAAACTGATCTTCATTGATGCCTGTGGGTGTTTCATTTTCCTTCATTACAAACCTCTGCTATTCGTTTTTTTCTTATATCTTCTTGCTGCAAGCCACTGCCAGTGCTCCTGGTCCGATATGGCAGGCGACACTCAAAGAAAGCGGATCCATGTGAATGTCATAGCCGGGAAAAGCCTTTTCCACCTCTTCTTTCCACGCCATGGCAGCTTCCGTGTCATAGGTATAGGCAATCGCAATCCAAACACCCTTTTCCTCTGTCATCCCGCCAAAACGGTTGATGATATCATTTTGTATCGCGTTGATCATAATGGACTTGCCCTGATTCGTGGTGCGCGCCTTGGCAAAAGCATCCAGCTTCTCCCCTTGAATCTGCAGCACGGGCTTCAAGCGCAAAAGGCTGCCGATCGCCGCGGCGGCAGGAGTGATTCTGCCTCCCTTTTTCAGATAATATAATGTGTCAAGCATAATATAAATACTGCTGTTGAATTTATCTGCCTCCAGGAAGTCCTTGATCTCCGCGGCATTCATCCCTCTCTCTATGAGCAGCTTTGCATCCAGCGCAGACTGCCTCTGGGTTATTGAGATCCGCTGATTGTTTACCACCTGTACCTTGCCGTCATAGTCCTGCGCCAGCATCATCGCGCTCTGGCAGGAACCGGAAAGCCCGCTGGACATGGGAATGTGCACAATCTCATCATATTCCTTTAAAAGCTTGTCCCACAGATTCATAACCGACTCCGGCGACGGCTGGCTGGTGGAGATCTCATCACCATTTTTGAGCATCTCATAAAATTGCTCCTGGCTCAAATCTATATCCTCAAAATAGGTTTTATCCCCCATCATAAAAGGCATGGGCAACACATGAATCCCAAGCTCCAATGACTCTGATTGAGTAATTCCACTGTTGCTGTCCGTAACAATTGCAATTTTAGCCATGTTTATTCTCCTTATCCCAAAAAATGGTAACTCTCCGGAACCATTCGCTTGGTTCTGAACTGTTACAATTTATTTTACTGTTAGATAGAACGAAAGTCAACAGAATTTCCCCGCGCGGCAAAATGTGTGGTTATCATCTGATGCGCATTCAGTCCCGGATCCTCCTGCAGCAATTCATCCACCGCAGCACAAGCCTCCTGCAGCACTGCCGCGTCCGAGTAGACGTCTCCTATTTTGAAGGAAAACTCCCCGCTCTGCCTGATGCCCAGAAGCTCCCCCGGCCCCCGGAGCTTCAAATCCTGCGCCGCAATCTGGAAACCATCATTTGATTTGTTGAGGATATCCAGCCGCTCCATGGTCTCCTTCTTCTCGTTCGTGCTCATAAATATGCAATAGCTCTGATGTTCGCCTCGTCCCACCCTGCCTCGCAATTGGTGAAGCTGTGCCAGTCCAAAACGCTCCGCGTTCTCCACCATCATTACCGTTGCGTTCGGCACATTGATCCCGACCTCAATCACCGTGGTGGAGACCAGCACATCTATATTATGGGACGCGAACTCTCCCATAATTCTATTTTTGTCCGAAGAATGCATCTTCCCGTGCAGATACGCAATCTGCACCGTACCCGGCAGGGCTGCCCGAAGCTTCGCCGCATACTCCACCACATTCTCCACATCCTCAAGCTCCCCTTCCTCGACCTGGGGACAGACCACATATGCCTGCCGCCCTGCCGCCACCTCCTTGGCGATAAATTCATATGCCTTCGGGCGATAGGAAGTGTTGACCACGCAATTTTTGATGGGCAGTCGTTCTGCGGGCAGCTCATCTATCACGGAAATATGCAAATCACCGTAAAGGATGATGGCAAGCGTCCTTGGAATAGGGGTTGCGCTCATGACCAACACATGAGGGTGCGTGCCTGCCATATTTTCCCCGCTGTCATGCTCCCCCTTCGCCGCCAGCCGCTCCCGCTGACGGACGCCAAAGCGGTGCTGCTCGTCCGTCACCACCAGCGCAAGCTTGTGATATTCTACTTTATCCTGAATCAACGCGTGTGTGCCGATAATTAAGTTTGCTTCGCCGGAGGCAATCTTCTCATAGGCGGCTTTTTTTTGCACAGCGGACATGCTTCCCACTAAAAGCACAGGCTTAAAAATCAAATGATACCGCTCCGTGTACTCGCTGATGCTCTCGAAATGCTGCATGGCAAGCACCTCTGTGGGTGCCATCAGCGCTCCCTGACAGCCATTTGCCGCACACATGAGAAGCGCCAGAACAGCAACAATCGTCTTACCGCTTCCCACATCACCCTGAATCAATCGATTCATACAATGCGTTCCTGCCAGATCCTCCCGAAGCTCTCCCCACACTTTTCTTTGGGCATTCGTCAGCGGGAAGGGAAGTTGCTCCAGAAAACGCACCGTGTCTGCGGTCTCCAACATGGGATAGCTGTTGACAAGCTCGTCCGCCAACTCCTTATTCTTGCGAAGCATCAACAAAAATCCAAAAAACTCATCAAAAACTAATCGTTTTCTTGCTTCCTTTAAAGTCTCATAATCTATGGGAAAGTGAACATTGGCAAGGGCCTCCCTGACGGAACACAAGCCATATTTCTCTAAAATCTGTGGTGGATAATATTCCTCCTCAAATTCATAAAAGGTCAATGCCTGTCTCATCGCCTTCTGCACCGCCTGATTGGTAAGCCCTTTGGTGAGGGAATACTTGGGCATCAGCTGACCGCACTGACTGCGGTAATCATCCAATTTATAGATTTTGGGCTGTTCCATAATCTTGGCCGTCCCTCTGGTCTGCACCAATCCCCGAAACACATAAAAACCACCGGGCTTCAAGGTATTCTTGAGGAAAGCCATATTGAAAAATGTCAATTGCATGGCGCCTGACTCATCCCGCACATTGACATTCAGGATGGTCAGACTGCGGATTTTCTTCTGGTTCGGTATGCCTACGACAGATACATGAATCGCGCAGATTTCTCCCGGTACAGCCCTGGCTATGCTGACCGGCGGCGCAAAAATCTCATAGTCTCTGGGATAATGGGCGAGAAGCTCCCCTACCGTGCTGATATTCAGCTTGGCATATAACTTCTGCGCCTTCTCCCCAACACCCTTGATTTTCAATATCGATGTATTATCATTCATCCAAATTCCTCACTGCTCACATCACCTCATGCTCCGCATTTGGTGCTCGCACAAAAGAAGAAGACAGACCGTCTTCTTCTTTGTAATCAGACTTGCTTTGCATTAATAGGTTAGGATTTATTCCACCGAAATCACATAATAGTAAATGGGCTGTCCGCCAAACTGCAGTTCTACGTCACAGGAGGAATAAGCACTTTCTAATTTCTCTCGTAATGCCTCCGCATCTGCCTCATTCACATCGGCTCCATAGTACACGCTGATCAGCTCGGAATCCGCCGTCACCATGGCGGCAACCATCTCCTCGGTCACAGTGTTGATATTCTGTCCCACGGAGAGGATACCATCATCGCCGATTCCCATATAATCGTCCTTCTTGATCTCCTTCTCATCAATCACGGTATCTCTCACGGCATAAGTTACCTGTCCGGTCTTTACATGATTGATTTCCGCGAGCATGGTCTGCTCGTTTTCATCCACGGAAAGCTCCGGCACATAATTGACCACCGCGGTGATACCCTGAGGAATCGTCTTTGTGGGAATCACCAGAAGTTTTTTGTCCTTCATCAGTTCCGTGGCCTGATTGGCGGCGAGAATGATGTTTTTATTATTAGGCAGGATAAATATGGTGTCGGCATTTACCTGTTCCACTGCATTCAGGATATCAGCAGTGCTGGGATTCATGGTCTGCCCGCCTTCGATAATGTAATCCACACCTAAGCTCTTAAAAATTTCATTCACACCGTCCCCAATAGAAACTGCGATAAATCCAACATCCTTGTGGGGTGTCTCTGCCACTGCCTCGTGTACGTCAGGCTCCTTGGCGGCTCCGACAACCTCCACATCCTTCTCCTCCGCCTTGCCCTCGGACATTTTAAACAGCTTCTCCTGATGCTCTAAACGCATATTGTCAATCTTCATATTGGACAGGGCGCCATATTTTAACGCCCTCTGAATGGCAAGCCCCGGGTCATTTGTGTGTACATGTACCTTCACCACATCATCATCCGCCACACAGACAATGGAATCACCGATGGACTCCAAGAATGCTTTAAAGTCCATCTCCGCCTTGACGTTGAATGTTTTGTTCAAAAGTATGATAAACTCAGTACAGTACCCAAATTTGATATCCACATTGGCCTGCGCCTCATAAGAACTGGTCTTGGCAGGCGATGCGGACTGCGCCGGAGCGCTGGTGACATCCAAGTTCACTTCCTTGCCCATATAGGCATCAAAAGCGCCGTGAAGCACTTCCACAAGCCCTTGGCCTCCGGAATCAACCACTCCCGCCTGCTTTAATACAGGAAGCATTTCGGGCGTCTGGTTAAGCACATACTCCGCATGCTCGATAATGGCGCGGAAGAAGGTCTCCATGTCTTCCGTTCCCTCCTCGACAAGCTCTTTGGAGCGGTCCGCAATTCCCTTAGCGACAGTCAGAATAGTTCCCTCCTTGGGCTTCATGACAGCCTTGTACGCCGTCTCCACCGCCTTGTCAAAAGCCTCCGAAAAAACAAGAATATCCAACTCGGTCCTTGTCTTGATCACCTTGGTAAAACCGCGGAACAATTGGGAGAGAATCACGCCGGAATTACCTCTCGCCCCTCTCAGGGAACCAGAGGAAATCGCCTTGCAGACAGACTCCATATTGGCATTCTCCCCTAGGGCAGCCACCTCCTTGGCAGCAGACATGATCGTCATCGTCATATTGGTTCCCGTGTCACCGTCCGGGACAGGGAACACATTCAATTCGTTAATCCATTCTTTCTTATTCTCAAGATTCTTTGCGCCGGCTAAGAACATCCTCGAAAGCATCTTAGCGTCGATCTGTTGCAAACTCACGATAAAGTTCCTCCTTAATCAATCACTCTTACACCTTCGACAAAGATGTTTATTTTTTCTATTTCAATTCCAGTGAACTCTTCCACCTTATATTTCACATTGCTCACCAGGTTGTCGGCAACGGCGATAATACTCACACCGTATGCCACGATCACGTGGAAGTCAAGTATGAGCTTATTGTTATTAAGGGACACATTGATGCCTCTTGTCAGGCTGTCCACCTTCAACAGACGCACCAAACCATCCTTTACGCTCACACCCGCCATACCTACAATGCCGAAGCACTCAACTGCCACGCTGCCCGCATACTGGGCAATCACTTCATTGTTCACGACAATATTCCCCATGTGGGTATTCATAGAAGAACCTTTCATGTTCTACCTCCTTTTGACATATACATCAATAATCATTTTACCAGTTTTTCCCAAAAAAGAAAATAGCCCAAATAAAAAAATATTTAAATTTATGCTTGCTTTTATTTGATATTTCTGTTAATATAACAATGTTGTGAGTCTAGCATGTTTAGGAGGTGTAAAAATGGCTAAGTGTGATGTTTGTGGTAAAGGCGTTCATTTCGGCAATAATGTAAGCCATTCTCATAGAAGGAGCAATGCGATCTGGAACTCTAACGTAAAACGCGTGAAATGCAAAGTAAACGGCGGAGCAAAGAGAATGCATGTATGCACCAGCTGCTTGAGATCCGGCAAGGTTGAGCGCGCATAACAGAACCATAAATGGTTCACCATAAATGGTTCTACCATTACATGGCAGGCAAAGGGGAAAGCATAGACGCTTTCCTTTTTTTGTGCGTAAAACCGCAAATGGAAAATTGCTTGCAACTTTTTTGCAGTTTTACGCTTCCTCTCTCCTGCGCTTTGCAAACTCTCTGTTGATCAGCTGTACCAGCTCCTCGTCCCCCGCTATATTATCCGGGTGGAATATCTTCATAAGATCCTTATATCGTTTTCTCAGCGCCAAGGGATTCGTGGCGTTTCGGAACAAAATCTCCACAATGGAGCTGTCTCCAAAATAATCCAGAGAGCTTCTCTGCGCCATGCGGTCGCGCTCCCGCTGGAGATTCATTCGCTCCCGCTCGATTGCCTTGCGATCCGCCTCCAGTTTTCGAAACCCATCCTGCAGGATTTCCATTTTTTTGTCAAAAAACAGATTCTCCTCCTTCAGACGTTTGCGTTCAAGAACGGATTTGCGATTCAATTCGTTCATCTCGCTCTTGAAGCATTCCCGCTCCTTGAGGAACTTGTCCCGCGTCTCGTCCAAAGTCTTCTGTTCCCGTTTCAGACGCATATTCTCCTGGAAAAGCCAAAGCTTGGCTTCCCGAAGTTCTTCCACACTCTCCGCTTTAATTAGTTCTTCCCAGTCAATCATTGAAAAATCCCCTCAATCGCCGCACATGCAGTTATACCCCACAAAAAGCAGCAACCCAACGATAACCAGCCCCACCAGCCGATTATTTGTGATCATCATTAACAGCATTCCCAAAGCAACCAGAAAAGAAACCAAACCAACGAGTTTTTTCATAAAATGGCACACACGCAGATTATCTCGTTCTATTATATGGCATTATCTGTTGCTTTGTGACAGTTAAAATTACTTCTGTTCCTCGGGAAACGCGATATCGACAATCTCGGTATCGCTCATTTCCTGCGGCTCCTTCGGTGTCGTGAATTTGTCCACCAAATCAGGAATCATATCCAAAATCTTGGTCACAGTATCCTGATTCTTGATATTGACAAGCTTCACAGAGCCGTTCTTAATCACCAACACGGCACTGGGAGTCATTTTGCCGCCCAGTCCTCCCGCACCTGACGAGGAACCCTTTTGATTGTTGCTGCCTGCGCCGGCACCCACGCCAAAGCTTACATCCACCAGCGGAAGGATAATGGTGTCTCCCACTGTGGTAGCCTCACCCACCACGGTTTTGGTGGAAAGTACAGTATTCATGCCTTGCAACAGAGCGTCAACCACCCCGCGGAATTCATTGTCATTGTTTGCCATCTTCTCTCCATTCCCGCGCCCACCGCGCGATGCTTACGTTAAAGTTTACCCTTCTTTTAACTTAGAATACAATTCCCACAGCCGCTTGTCCAGAACAAGCCATAATAAATGCCACAAAAGCTTAAACATTGTGATATGTCCGGCGGCATACAGTTCTCCTGTCAGCACAGCTCTCTCAAAATCCGGTGTAAGTATCACATTTTTACCCAGATAAGAACATAGTATCCCATAAATTCCAAAAACATATCCCGTGGTGTCCGGAGCACCTGTTCCAAAGCGAATGTCCGCTTGGAGCTTTCTGGGGCGGATACTCTTTAATATCTTGCCAAAACGCATAAACGCGTGATTTAGCAGCCCCTTGGTGTCCTCGCTCAACAATAGCTCTTTGTAATATTCCGTATGATTGCGAGCCTCTTGTATTTTACCATATATTTCTTTTATTTTATCACATATCTTTTGAAATGTGTACTGTATTTTCTCAAACGCATTGCGTTTCGGATTGCGTTTTGGATTATTTTCCTTCTGTTTGGCGGATTCCTCCTGAGGTTTTGAATTGGTCGTTTTGGTTGTCTTGGAGTCAATCTTCTTATCTTCCGCAACCTTGGCTTCTGCGGTCTTGTCTTCTACTACCTTAGCTTCTTCTGTTCTGTTTGCCGATCCCTTGGATTCCTCAGGTGCAGCTTTCTTGGATTTGTGCTTTTGGGATTTGGACTTTTTGCTCTTGGATGTTTCAGACTTGGATGTCTTCCCATCCTCCTCTTCCGCCTTCCCCGAATCAAAAATCTTAAAAAATAACACCTTCACCGTGACAGTCCCCGGCTCGGGATAAAAGAACCGCACGCGCAGGAATCCGAGCAGCCAGTCAGCCTTCGCCGCCACCCGAAGGAGGTATTCCTCAGGCAGGACTTCCGTCTCGTCCTGCAAAGGCTCCCCCTCACAAACCGCCCGCCTGTCCGCCCTGACGCTGTAGACCACGGGTACAAAGAGAACCAACAACAGAAGCGTCACGCCCACACCAAGAAGCACCAGCAGTAAGATACCCAAAATGCCGAGAATCTTTAATATAATTGTCAACATATCAAGTACTCCTTCAACTTACAGTCTCCGCGGTTGTCTAAGCATTCTTGCACGATCTGCTCTATCAGCTTCAAAGCGTCATCGTAGTCCTTCGCAAGCCCGATCACCTGCAGGGGAACATCCTCATAAAACCTTTGCGCCAACTGTCTCGCATCAAAGAATTCCAGCTGATCCACAGGATTGCTCGCAAAAGTAATCACGTAAACCTTAGCGTGAAGCGGCTTTTCTACAATCTTTTTCTTTATTTTATCCAGTTTTTTCTCCTTAATGCCCTCGCCCAGATACAGTTTGGGATAAAAGGTCAGCATTCTGCCCATATGAATACCCTCAATCACTACATATGAAAGAGTATATCATACATTTACCGTAAAAACAATTTTTAAATTCTTTTGGAATTTTCGGAAAATTATCATTGACATATTGGTGGAATATTTTATACTTAATTTAGATGCATTTATTAAATTTATGTAAATTTTGAGGCACAGAGGAGGATACAGCTTTGAAGGCAGTTGCTATAATGGCATTGACACCGGGAATGGTATTGGGGGAGGATGTAGAGGTTCAGGGAAAGGTGGTATATCCCGCCGGTACCGAATTAAATAAAGGAATCATAGAGAAATTAAATCGTTATTCTCTGATGTGTGTCACTGTCATGGAGGATATTGACCTTGCCTCCACGCATTTTGAAAAAATCCGGTTCAATGAGAACTTCCAGCAGTTTGAGCAGACCTACAACACTGCTCTCTTGCAGTACAAATCCTTGATGATGTCATTCCTGCAGACAGGCGTACAGGTTCCGGATGATACCCTGATACAGATTTATGATAATCTCTATACAATGATTCCCTCCGGCTCCGTGCTCTTGGATTATCTCTATAATCTGATGCCCAATGAAGATAACCTGACCTTCAGCCATTGCCTGAACTCCGCACTTCTGGCAGGAACGATCGCGGACTGGCTCACTATGAACAATCTTGCCAAACGCAACATGATTCTCAGCGGATTCTACTATGATATTGGCAAGCTCCAGCTCCCCTATGAGCTGTTGTGGAAGCCCGGCAAGCTGACTCCCGAGGAATATAAGATTGTCCAGACCCACCCCGTGGTGGGCTATTCCCTTGTGCGCAATCTGGAACTGAGCGACCATGTGAAAAATGCCGTTATCATGCACCATGAACGTCTTGATGGAAGCGGTTACCCCTATCATATGCAAGGTGAGAAAATAGATGTCTATGCCCGCTATATCGCTATTGTGGACGCCTATATCGCCATGGCGTCCCCCAGATCCTACCGTCCCGCGATGACGCCGCTGCAGATTGTGGCTAATTTTGAGGAAAATATGTCCCGATTTGACATTGAGCTTTTGATGACAGTCATGAATAAAATCGCTGCCGCACAGATTGGCACCAGAGTCCAACTGAACAATGACCAGATATGGGAGGTTTTGATCATTCACCGTGACAAACTCTCCCGCCCGATTTTGAAAAATGATAACAATGAGATTCTAAATCTGTTGGATCACCCGGAGCTGCAGATTGTCAAAATGATGTAAAACTGTCCCATTCATTGTTCTTGCGCAGCTCCTGATATTCGTTGTAAGCTTGCTCCAAGATCTGCTTTTCATTGGCGAATTTCAGGAGATGCCATGCCTCATGGTATTTGTAATAGCCGGAATCCACAAAGAACTCCTCTTTCTGGGGTTTGCTGTAATAGCTGTCCGTTGACATCAAATACCAGTGAACCTCCTTTTCCACCGTATCTTCTGGAATGGTGAAAGAATACTCACTCTTACCGACATATTTGACAATGGAGGCCTCCACCCCCGACTCTTCCTGAACCTCCCGAAGAGCCGTCTCGGTATACTCTTCCCCTGGTTCCACAGTACCCTTGGGCAGCACCCATCCTTCGTATTTATTCCGATAATTCTTGTAGAGAAGCAATATCTTTCCCCGATAAATCACCACTCCGCCACAGCTGACCGTCTCTATCATTGAGCAACCTCCTGATCCGTCACAGGTTTTTCTTCAAAATACGCATCAAACAAACGTCTTGCAATGGGAACGGCATAATCTCCGCCAGACCCGGCGCCCTCCACGATAATAGTGACACACACCTCCGGATTCTCCACCGGCGCAAAACCGGTAAACCACGCATGACTGTCCCCCTTGACATTATTATATTCTGCTGAACCGGTTTTACCCGCCACTGTGTATGAAAGTCCTTTTAATGAGGTTGCGGTGCCTTTTTCCACCACGGACGTCATCATATCTCTCAGAATCTGAGATTCGTCCTCCGTCATCAGATGCCCATAGGAGGCAGGTTTAAAGGCTTTTACAGTGTTCCCCGCGTCATTCTCCACGCGGTCAATCACATAGGGCTTCATCAAAAGCCCGTTATTGGCAATGGCACAGGTAATCATATTCAAATGGATCGGCGTGATCTGCGTCCTGCCCTGGCCGATAGAGGTCTGAATCATTTCATCATCCGTCATTTCTGTGGAAACTGCCACTCCACTCTTGGCATAGGTGAGGGTCAAAGGCAGTTTCTTATCAAACAACAAACCATCCAGCGTGGTCTGAAACTGTGTCCTGTCAAGCTTCATTCCTATGTTGGCAAAGGAGGAATTACATGATTTGGCAAAGGAGCTGTCAAAGTTCACCGCCCCGTGATTGGAGCCATGATAACAACTGATCCTGCTCTCCCCGTGGCGATAGGAGCCGTTGCACTGATAAGTGTAGCCATTCCATGTGCCGGGATTTTCCCTGATATATTCCAAGGCCGTGACAATCTTAAAGGTAGAGCCCGGTGGATAAAGCCCCTGTGTCGCGCGGTTTAAGAGCACCGTGCTGGACTCGTCCTCGAGCAGACTGTCCCATATTTGTGTAATTTCATTCGGGTCAAAATCCGGGTGGGACACCATCGCCAGAATCCTGCCCGTGGAAACCTCTGTGACAATGATAGCACCGTTATAGACATTCAACTGTTGATCAGCCACCTGCTGAATCTGTACATCCAATGTGGTGTAGACATTATCCCCCGGGTTCTTAAGTCCCGCCATATCGTTCGCTACCTTGTTACTGATGGAGGTGTTGGTGTTGATCAGATAATAGTTTGCCTGCGCCTCCACTCCCATGCGCCCCTGTGTGGAATATCCCACCGCATGGGCAAAAAGCTCATCAAAGGGATATTCCCTGGTCTCATTCTGCTCGTCATCCAGCACGGTCTGGGCTAAAACCTCCCCATCCCTGGAATAGATCGTGCCACGATAATTTCTGGAAAGTAAAATCTCCTGGCGGGAATTATAACTGTTGTTGATCATATCCTGCTCATTCGTCGCCACGAAATGCACCAAATAGACTGACATGACAACGAATAATACGCTAAACATCACCATGGTCAGGATTATCTCCACAAAGTTACCCACATGCTTTGTGGAGCCGCTTTGCTTTTCACGATTTTTCAACATGCTTTCCTCCCTCCTGCTGTAGTCGAATAAAAATCCCCTGAATGATAAAGAACATAAACATAGTGGCCATCACAGAGCTCCCCCCATAGCTGATAAAAGGAAGCGTCACGCCCGTGTGCGGGATAAACTTGATTCCGCCGCCCACGGCAAGGAAAATCTGAAAAATATACATAATGCCAATTCCATAGACAATTAGCTGATAAAAACGGTCAAAGATACACAGCGCCGTCTGCATAATCGAGATAAAGCAACTTACGCACACAAGGATCAGGCAGATGCCAACAATCACCCCAAGCTCCTCACAGATGGAGGAAAAGATAAAGTCCGCAGAGACAATCGGAATCGCCGTGGGATTCCCCTTTAAGATTCCCATGCCAAACCAGCTCCCGCTTCCCACCGCAAAGAGAGACTGCGTGATCTGAAAGCCCTTATTGTCAATATAACTCCAAGGATCCTGCCATGCCAACACACGAATGCGCACATGGGAAAAAAGATGGTACGCCGCAATTGCCGCTCCGCTTCCGCCTACCGCTCCCGCCAATAGGTAGAGGTAATTTCTGGTGGCCACAAACACCACCAGCACATATGCGATAAAGAAAATCAAAGCGCTGCCCAAATCGGTGGAAAGCACCAGCACAATCACATGCATTCCCGCCAACACCGCTGTGATGGCGACACGCAGGAAAGAAGTCTCCTCCCAGAGCGCCCCCGCCAGGAAAAACAGAAACAATATTTTCACAAACTCTGAGGGCTGAAAGGCGATATCCGCAATTGCCACAGAGATATTGGAGCCGCGGGTCTCATCCCCCAGAATCAATACCACGCTCAAAAGCGCAATGCCCACCGCCGCATACAGCCAGGTCATCTTCTTTAAGAACCGCACCTTGCTGAAGATAAAAGGAATCAACAGCGAGATGATCAACGATACCAACACAATAATATACTGCTTGATAGCACTTGAAAAAGAAAGACGGGATATCATCATCAATCCGATTCCTATCAGCATACACATATTGTTTAACAGTAATCTGTTGCATTGGTCATAAATGGCAGGCACCAGGAAAAGTACCGCCAACAAGAAGAATTCCACAAAAAGAAACAAAAACAGATATTGCATATCCATGCTGACCGAGACGGAATCATCCATCGGCGTGTCTTTGCTGCCCAGAATCAAATCCACAAAACAAATCGTCTGCAAAAGGAGCATCAGGATGATCTGAATGACATAAACCGGCCGTTTCCCACCTCGTGCTCCATAGCGAAATGCATAGAAGCAGCTTAATGTATAAAGCACCATCAGGCCACATATGAAATATTTAGATAATTCAAGCACGTACTCGCTCATTCTGCCTCTCATTCCGCCGCCTTTGCAGCTCTGCATTCCTTTGCGTTTACTCCACTCCCCGCTTCTCGTGTCCGGTAGTGTACTCTGTATAAGGTAAATCTCCCTTTGCGTCAGACAGGAAATATCGTAATATCCGGGTGGTCTCCCCAGCATCCTCAATGGTAAAATCAAGCCGGAAATCCACCGATTCACGCCATTTAGACAACCCTGCATGAAGCGAAAGCGGCAAACTGTTGTAGATGATATTCATACAGTGCCGACAGTTCCTGAGCACTGGAAAACGCTTCTGATAGCGGTCAATCAGGAAACTAACCTCATCAGGTTTGCTTTTCTGACACCCTTCTGTGGTATTGGCAATACAATTGGCGGTGACCATCAACGGAATCCGCCCATAGACAATCTTTTCACAGGGAACCGCGCACTTTTCCAACAATTGACGCTGCTCTGCCGCCCTCAATTCATAGGGAAGGCAAAAGCCCTCCAGTAGAGAATCTTGATCGCTCTTTTCGTTTGTATCATTGTCCACACGGCATAATTCCCGTATGCAGCGTAAGCTCCCATGATTCCAGACATAAAGCCCCGCGTCCGTATATATAGCAGGCTTCGCCTCATGCTTCCCAATCATTTCCTTAAGATAGCCCAGCCCGTCCATGGAACGCGCCAAAAATCCTTGTATCACATCTTTATCTTGGAGATAAATTGTCCAAATTTTCTCCAAAAAGGGAATATCATTACTCCGGATAATCGAGGGAAGAGCAATGATTATTTTGATTCCACTTATTCCAGCAGCCTCAAATCTATCATCCTTACAGAATGCTTTAAACTGCTCCCAAAGCAGCTGCCTATCCGCCTCGTGCATCTGGTAACACAGCTCCGCATCCAGATAGACACGCCTGGGAAGAACCATATCGGTTTGGTGGTGGTGTAACAGTTCAAGCAGCGCGTTCAATTGCTGCGCTGTACGACAAAGCACATGAAACTGCCCGCTGGATTTGCCAGGGACACTGACTTTTTCGGTTGTGGCTGCATCCCTGTGTTCAGGAACACACTTAATCTGTCTCGATACAGGCAACCCGTTTCTTAGAATCAACAGATTTTCCAGCTCTTCTATGGCATGCCTGCGCAATTCATTCAAGGATTTCAACGGATAAAAGGCATTCTCGTCAAGAGTGATCTCCATTTCCTCCACGCAGAACACCGTGTCTCCCATTTTCCCCAACTGTCTGTGTATATTTTCCTCGTCAATGGGCCGTTTCAAGGCAGCTGATACCTCGTCCCCTGTCACGGATATTTGAATCTCGTCAATACCGCTCTCCGCTATGGCCACGGTAAGGCAGGCAGGCTGACCGACACAAAACTTTGCCTGAAGCTTTAGGCTGATGCGGGGCCGCTCTTCCAGATAGCGCGCCCTGATCCGCGCAAGCAAATCCTCGTCATTTCCACTGTAGGACGGACTGGTAAGCGTCACCATATCCCTGCCATTGTGACGGTAATAATAACCGTCTTGAAGCTCGCTGCGAATATAGAGTGTCCTCAATGCCGCCAAGTCCTCTTTGGCCACAAGGCCCCCCTCTCCCTGATAAACTTTATCTATATATTTGCGATAAATCGCCGTGACACCCGCCGCATATTCAGGTCTCTTCATACGTCCCTCAATCTTGAAAGAATCAATGCCCGCCGAGATAAACTCTGATAAATGTTCCACGGTACACATGTCTTTCAAGCTCAAAAGATACGATTCCTGACCGGCATGTCCCTCCCGCTCCACGCGGTAAGGCAATCTGCAGGGCTGGGCACAGCGTCCCCTGTTGCCGCTCCTGCCGCCTAAAATGCTGCTAAAAAGACATTGGCCGGAATAGCAATAACACATGGCCCCGTGAATAAAGGTTTCCACCTGCAAGCCTGCGGACTCCTTGATCTCCTGTATCTGCACAAGGCTGAGTTCCCTTGCCGGGACGATTCTCACCGCCCCCATCTGCTTCAACAGCTTGGCCCCATATCTCCCTGTCAGCGTCATCTGAGTGCTGACATGAAGCTCCATATCAGGAAAATGCTCTCTGATCAAAGCAAAAGCACCGATATCCTGCACAATCACACCGTCAAGCCCCGCCTCATACAGCGGCTGCAAAAAAGGGAAAAGCTCCGCAAACTCCGCCTCTTTCACCAGAGTGTTTACCGTTAGATAAACCCTCCGTCCCCAGATGTGGGCATATTTGATACATACAAGCAATTCCTCCGATGTGAAATTGTCGGCATACGCCCTTGCGCCAAAGCGTTCACCCCCTAAATAGACGGCGTCAGCTCCGGCGTGGATAGCACCGTAAAATCCTTCAAGATTTCCGGCCGGCGCCAAAAGCTCCACCCTTCGGTCCATTCCGCATTTCCTCATAAATGACGCAAGGCTGCCCTTTTGTGGACAGCCGCGCAATCCTATTTCTTGCTATTCTTCAACTCTGTCTCTAAACGAACGATTTTCTTAGAACTTTCATTCGCCTCCGTCTGAAGCCCCTTGATTTTTCCCTCAGAGGTCTCCAACTTAATCTGCGCGGCGATCAATTCATGTTTCAGGCTGTACAGCTCCTTCTCCTTATTCTGCAGCTCCTCCTCCAAAACATCAATCTGCTTCTTCGCTTTAAAAAAATCATCCGCAATATTCAACTGAAGCAAGACATTTTGCATATCCATGGACTGACGCTTGAAGCTGTCTACTTTATTGTACTCATTAATTTTATTATTGATATAGGAGGCAACTTTTTGAAGATACTCCTCACTCTCATTTCCGCTTAAGGTGAACACCTTTCCACCGATAATCACTTCTGTATCTGTCTTGGCTGACATTTCACACCTCTTTTGCAATATCTATTGTGCCAATCAACTACAACATCTATTCTGAAAAAATATTACAACACAATATCTATTATATATCATATTGCAGATACAGGCAATAGTTTTATTTGATTTTTTATAGCCCTAAGTGTCTGTAAGCGGCGTCCGTCGCCACGCGCCCTCTGGGGGTACGGTTGATCAGCCCGGACTTGATCAAATAGGGTTCGTACACATCTTCTATGGTTCCCGCATCCTCCCCAATCGCTGCCGCCAGAGTGTCAAGCCCCACGGGACCGCCTTGAAATTTCTGAATCATGACAGTAAGCATATTACGGTCAATATGATCCAGACCCAGCTTATCCACATCCATCAGGTCAAGAGCCGTGCGTGCCACATCATCAGTGATAATACCGTCATATTTCACCTGAGCAAAATCCCGCACACGCTTTAATATCCGATTCGCCAGTCTCGGCGTGCCGCGGCTTCTCCTCGCCATCTCCAAAGCGCCCCCGCTCTCGATTTCCACGTCCAGTATTCTGGCAGAATGCATGATGATCTGCTGCAATTCCTCCAACTCGTAAAATTCCAAATGATGAATCATGCCAAAGCGGTCTCTCAACGGCGCGGTCAAAAGCCCAGCCCTCGTAGTAGCGCCCACCAAGGTAAAATGCGGCAGATCCAATCGTACAGAGCGGGCGGTAGGCCCTTTGCCAATCATAATGTCAATACAAAAATCCTCCATTGCAGGGTAGAGAACCTCCTCCACCTGACGGTTCAACCGATGGATTTCATCCACAAAGAGAAGATCCCCCTCCTCCAGGTTGTTCAAAATGGCAGCCATCTCACCCGGTTTCTCGATAGCGGGACCGCTTGTCACCTTCATATGCACGCCCATCTCATTGGCGATAATGCCCGCCAGCGTGGTCTTGCCCAGTCCGGGCGGTCCATAGAAAAGCACATGGTCCAATGAATCACCGCGCTGTTTGGCTGCGTCAATATAAATCTTTAGATTCTCTTTAATCTTGGCCTGACCAATGTAATCCTTCAAGGTCTGTGGCCGGATTGACCCTTCAATCTTAACGTCTTCCGCTGTCAGATTTGTCTCAATCGTTCTTTTCTGCATAGTGATTCACAATTCCCTTATTCCTTGATAATCCATGTGATTGCTGCTCTAAACCAAATGCTTTAACGCCGCTTTCAGCACCGCTCCAGAATCCATATCTTCGACCCCGGAGATGGAATTCACCGCCTTGATGCTCTCAGCCTGTCCATATCCCAGTGCCACGAGAGCCTCCACCGCCTCCTGCTTCCGGTCGCTGAGACGATTCACCCCAGCCGTCGCCTCGACCTCCCTGCCGATCAGCACATCATCCACATGAATCTTATCCTTCAAGTCCAGAATCAATCGCTCCGCGGTACGGGCGCCAATCCCCGGTGCCTGGCTGATCGCCTTGATATTTTTGGTCATTATGGCAAAACGAAGCGAATCCGCATCCATAACGGAGAGAATCGCCAGCGCCCCCTTGGGGCCGATTCCGTTGACCGTAATACACAGTTTAAATATATCCAAATCTTTTTTTGAGAGAAAGCCATATAATGAGAAGGCATCCTCCCGCACCAAAGTGTACGTGTGCAGCCGCACCTCCTCCCCGATTCCGGGAAGTTTTGCCGCCGTGCTTGCAGAAATCTTTACATTGATACCGATACCGCCCACGGCGAGCACTACAGTATCTTCGTTGATATCCTCTATCACACCTTGCACAAACGCTATCATATCGTTTCTCCTCTTTCTAAACTCTTAAGCAATTTGTGATATACAATCAAAAAACATAAGACATGCACGGCAAATGTCAGTGCCCAGCTGATCGGATAGGATGCATAAAGACAGGTTAATGTCCGATAATTTTGGAAAATCGTGTAAATCCATACAACCCGGAATAGACATGCCCCTGTCAATGACACCAGCATCGGCATCACGGAATATCCCAGACCTCTCATCACACCCACCATCACATCCATCATACCACAGAGAAAATATGTAGTGCAGATAACGCTCATGCGCAGCGCCCCGAATCGGATGACCTCCGCGTCAGGTGAATAAAGCCGCAATAAGATACCCGAACCAAAATATGCCAGATTGCCAAGCCCCAGGCCCACCGCAATCACGAGTCCCTGACAGATCAACAATATTTTTCCGATATTCTTGTATTTTCTCGCACCATAGTTTTGTCCGGCAAAGCTGATGATCGTCTGGGAAAAGGAATTCATCGCCGTGTACACAAAACCTTCCAAATTGGACCCCGCCGTGTTGCCTGCCATGGCAATCGAGCCAAAGGAATTCACCGAGGACTGGATCAACACGTTGGAGATGGAAAACAGAGAGTTCTGAAGTCCTGCAGGCAAACCAATCTGCAGCATTTTCCATAATTTATCCGGCACAATGCGCAGCTTGGAAAGCTCCAGCTTGTAATCCGCATCGGATACCATCAGGCATCGGATGACCAATGTGGCGGAAATCCCCTGTGATATCACTGTGGCAAGGGCAACCCCCGCCACCCCCATGGAAAAGAGAATCACAAAGATTAAATTCAATATCACATTGACCACACCTGCCCCCAGCAAATAATACAATGGTCTCTTGGTATCACCCACGGCCCGAAGCACTGCCGCCCCAAAATTGTATGCCATCGTAAAGGGCATTCCGACAAAATAGATACACATATACAAAGTAGACTGCCCAATGACATCCTCCGGCGTTCCCATCCACGTGAGCGCCGGCCTTGCCACCGCAATGCCGATAAACACCAGCAAGAACCCGCTGACAATGGCGGTCAGAATCGCTGTGTGAACCATCTCAGACAGTTCTTTTTTCTGTCCGCCGCCGTAAAATCTTGCCGCCAGCACATTGGTTCCAACGGAAAGCCCGATAAAAAGATTCACCAGCAGATTGGTCAGGGAGCTTGTGGATCCCACTGCCGCCAACGCATCGCTCCCCGCAAAGTGTCCCACCACCACAATATCTGCGGCGTTAAACAAAAGCTGCAAAATGCCGGACAGCATCAATGGGATATAAAAAGTCAGGATTTTCCCTAAAAAGGGGCCGTTGCACATGTCTATCTCATATTTCTTTGCAGCTTGCTTTGTGCGGACGTTTGATTGCTCCGCCATTCTCCTTCGCCTCTTTTCGTATTCCTATTGCCATTTATGAATTGCTGTTGTTAATATAATTGACCAAGCCTTCCGCGGCAATAATCTTCTGCATAAACTCCGGGAACGCCTGTCCCTTGAAGCTTGTACCCTTGGTTACATTTGTTATGACACCTGTGTCAAAATTTACTTCCACCTCGTCTCCCGCTTCAATCCCCTTGGACGCCTCCGGGCACTCGATGATGGGCAGCCCGATATTGATGGCATTGCGGTAGAAAATGCGGGCAAAGGTCTCCGCAATCACGCAGCTTACCCCCGCAGCCTTGATGGCGATCGGGGCATGCTCTCTGGAGGAACCACAGCCGAAATTCTTGTCGGCAACAATGATATCCCCCTTTTTGACATTTTTGATAAAGTCCTTGTCAATGTCCTCCATACAATGGGTCGCAAGCTCCGCGGGGTCGGAGGAATTTAAGTACCTCGCGGGAATGATCACGTCTGTGTCCACATTGTCACCATATTTGAAAACAGTACCTTTTGCGTTGTTCATATTTACTCCCATCTGTCTGCTTTGGCAGACGTACAATATAGATTTTAATCGATGTCTGAAAAAAGTTTACAGCTCACAGGGACAGGAAATTTTGCCTGTCACCGCGCTGGCTGCCGCCACAGCAGGGCTTGCCAGGTAGATTTCCGATTGCACATGCCCCATACGGCCAACGAAATTGCGGTTGGTGGTGGAGACACAGCGCTCTCCCTCCGCCAGGATTCCCATATAACCGCCAAGACAAGGTCCACAGGTGGGGGTACTGACAATGGCTCCCGCTTCGATGAAAGTCTTCAACAGCCCTTCCTCCATCGCCTGCATATAGATTGCCTGTGTCGCAGGAATCACGATACAGCGCATTCCCTTTGCCACATGCCTTCCCTTTAAAACCTCCGCCGCCGTGCGCAGATCGTCCAAGCGTCCGTTGGTACAGGAACCGATCACCACCTGGTCAATCTGAATATCATCCATCTTCCGAATCTCACTCAAGGTATGCGTATTCTCGGGCAGATGAGGAAACGCCACCGTGGGTTCCAGTTTGCTGAGATCTATTGTATACTCCGCATCATACACCGCATCCGCATCCGCCTCATAAATCTGATAGGACTTGGTGCTGTGTTCCTTCATATATGCAATCGCCAAATCATCCACAGGGAAAATTCCGTTCTTGCCCCCCGCTTCGATGGCCATATTGGCAATGGTAAACCGGTCATCCATGGTGAGATTTGCAATGCCATCCCCCACAAACTCCATGGACTTGTACAGCGCGCCGTCCACACCGATCATCCCGATAATATGCAGTATCACATCCTTGCCGCTGACCCATTTGGAGGGCTTGCCCGTCAGGATAAATTTGATGGCTGAGGGAACCTTGAACCACGCCTTGCCTGTCGCCATGCCCGCAGCCATATCCGTACTGCCCACGCCGGTGGAAAAGGCACCCAACGCGCCATATGTACAGGTGTGGGAATCCGCACCAATGATCACATCGCCAGCCACGGTGAGTCCTTTCTCCGGCAAAAGCGCATGCTCAATGCCCATCTCACCCACTTCAAAATAATTCGTAATCTCGTTGCGTTTCGCAAATTCGCGCACACATTTACAGTGCTCCGCGGACTTGATATCTTTATTGGGCACAAAATGATCCGGCACCAGGGCGATCTTGTCCTTGTCAAAGACCCCCTCCACCTTCATCTTGTCCATCTCCTTAATCGCCACCGGACTGGTAATGTCGTTGCCCAGCACCAGATCCAGCTTCGCCTCAATGAGCTGTCCGGCCTCCACCTGGTCTAAACCAGCAGCAGCTGCCAGAATCTTCTGTGTCATTGTCATACCCATATCTTCTTCCTCCATAAAAAAATCTGTCTCAAAATGTCATCCATTATCATAACACAGATTGGGATATTTTGAAACAGATATTTTTTGAATAAATTATCACTGTTCAAACTTAAAGTTCTTTTTATTAACATGTTCCGAAGTTCTTCTTGAGAAACTAATGATTACCTATCCTACTTTTCTATCCACCATGGAAATTCTTGGTCTAATAAGTCAAAATTGATGTATTTTTTTATTAAGGCATCATGTTCAGCCTCATCAAGTAAAGCATTCCATTCACCACATTTATGTTTAACAGGTTTGAGTTTCTGCTTCCTAAACTGAGAAATCACATTTAAATATTCCTCATTCAAAATTCCCTGAAAACATCTTTCATATTTTTCCAACAATTGCATTAGCTCATTTTCACTTATCTGCCATGATTGTGCTTGAACTTCATCTATATAAAAGTCCGAAGAAGACACATATTCTATGATTTCCCTAAATATTGCATCTTCCGTATTCTTTGCGAAATAAGTCGCTTCCCCTGCCCAATACAGCCCCACACAATACTCCTGATTTTCACCATTTGGAACCCACAACCAATCATCACCTCCTCCTGTAAACGCAAAGGGGATAATTGTCTTATTCTCTGTCATATCCTCATCTTCATAATATTCATATTGAAAAATTTCATCAATCGTTCTCCATTCCATATCCCATATCCATAAATAGTTTGGCTTCGATAAATATCCACGTTCACTCATTTTTTGGTATACCAACGGAATCTTAATATTTTTATCAACCATAAATATCATATCCTTTCATAAACTAACATTTTGTCACCAATCATATGCTTAGAAATAATTTAGGGCATTCTCGACTTTGATTTGCAGTTTGAGATGCTCAGATTATATGTTACAGAGAATAGACCAAAACGAAAATAGCGATAAAGCCGTGCACGTAACGGCAGCAATCAAGTTAATAAGGCTAAATTTCCAGTTCCAGCACTTAAAATGATCTATTCCGTATACCCTGAATAAACACAATAATATTATAAGTATATGGTGGGGAAGCACCATCAAAACGGGGCATACAATATTATAATACCAAGGCGTTTCATAAATAAAATGAAAAAATAAAACAGACCAATGCCCACCATATAAAGAACCATATAATTCCCATCACCCAACTCAAAAATCCCAACAATACATAATATTTCCCCATTCTTGTAAATTCTGTTTCCGCGTTTCTTTTTCCATAACGCAGAAACAGACATCCGACACCGCCCAATAAAAGAGTGGGAAAGAGTGTCAGGAAGATTGTAGGGATAGGATTTTGTTATATACTGTTTGCATTGAAGCTTATAGTAAATATACCGATTGCCTCTGACCATATCGCACCACAGATAAATGTCATGGCGACCAGTAAACTGTAAATGCATTTATACTTTCTGTTTTCGTTCATTCTTTTACCTCTTGACCTACAGATTGTATTGGTTTTTCTCAAAATTAATTTCGCCATGCCCTACATTTCTTATCATTCCAACCACTTTTCAAAATTCAGCCTACTCAAACATCTCTGGAATGTAAATTGTATATTTTGATCCTTCAGGCCAACAATGATTCTCATCATCATGCAAATCCTCGGCAAAGATAGTTACACTAGTAACACCTACATAATCTGGATGTTCCTTGTATACACTGTAACCTCCATGCCCAATCCGATATGTTTTTCCGCTGCTTGTCTTTATATTGTCTATCCCTCCATTGATACTCTGCTCCACTACGCCATCCTCAGCCGTCGTGGTACCCCCGCCTCTTGCACCTTCAGGTGCGTCATATGAGAGGATGTCCCCGTCAATAAATTCTATCCAGTCCGCTATGTCCTCCTCCAAATTCGGATAGTTCTCCTTCACATACGGGCAGAATAAATCAGCGATGGCTTCCGCGTCCTTGTTCAGGACACCCAGCAGGATTTCTTCACTCTGCAGTCTTGCAACCCGTGCATGGTTTATGTACGTACTTTCTGTCCTGGGTGCAGGTGTCGCACAACCCGTTAAAGTAATAAAAACGGATATAAAACATATGGAAAATATGAACCTAATTTTTGGCATACTGTACCCCTTTATAAAACATAATCCAAATGGTCTTCTTTGTATCGATTATATCACCATATTGGACAATTCACCACAAAAATATAGGGCACGACAGCAGTCGCCATGCCCTGTATTTCTTATCGTTCCAACCACTTTTCAGAATTCAGTCTACTCAAACATTTCTGGAATATAATAACCGTAAATCAATCACTTAGGCGAATATTGTGAATATACATCCCTTTGGTTGATTGTAAATTTCACTGTTACTTTTCCTCCATAGAGGCCGGTGCCGTTTATGGTGATGCTGCCCTTGTTCTTGCCGGCTATGGTATTTGCACCGTAGAGAAGGGTGTAATCTCCTACTGTGCCATCAGACTTTAAGGTCAGTTTGGTCAGTTTGTATGAGCCGGATGCGTTTGTCAGGACGGCATCGGATGTCTCCCCAGCCTGTTTTGCGGCTTTGACGGCCTGTTTTTCTCCGTAATAGACCGTGACCTCGGGCGTTACCTGCTTGCCGCTGTAAGTGGTCTGACGGACATCTGGCGTGATCACCACATAGAGATTAGATGCGGTGATTTTGGTGTTATAGATAGTCAGATCCACAATCATGCTTCCTTGATAACCGCTTCCCTCCTTCGCCTCGATTCGGGCATAGGGCCGCATTTGCTCATAGGATTGCCCTGCGAGGACGGGATTGGAAAGTGTCATCAGGTAAGCTGTCACGGCTTTCTGTGTGCAATTCACATACGTCACCTCATAGTCCGTTCCTGCACGCAGCGGCTTGTTGCCGTCAGTGAGTTTGATTGCGGGACGGTATTCATGATCCACTGCTTTTATTGCGTTGAAAGCAATGGGGGTGACAGTCGCTTTCAAGCCGGATGCTTCTGTCAGCGAAGCGGCACTGATGCGGAAGTCCACTTGTAATGTTCCCGTATAGTTATTCCTGCCTTTCAGCAACATGGCAGCCTGATTTGTGCCAGCTGCGGTAACCATGGTATTGTTCTGATAAGTAACAGTATAATCCGTGCCTTCCTTTAACACCTCGCCTGTAGTGTTGTTGCAAAGCTGTATGCGTCCCGACGGCTTTACCCCTTCTCTCGTGTAGACAACCGTTCCGTCCAGTCTGATCTTCGTGCCCTCATATACAATCTGATCCTGTGTGGTATTGACCGCGGTAACCTTCACCGTATCTGTCAGCGGTGCCGCCGTGATGCGGAAGGTTTTCTGAAAACTGCCGCTGTAACCCGAGGAAGGCTTTGCGGTGAAGATCATGGTGGCAGTACCTTTTTTGAGGTTGTTTTTATAGGTGACGGTATAATCCTTTGCATATACAAGCGCTTTCGCCGTACTGATCTCCGTCAACTTCACTCCGCTCTGCGTCAGTGCTTTTCCGTTGTAGGCCAATGCAGCCCGCATGCCATCCACTCGGATCGTTTTAGCGTTAAATGCACGCCCCTTGATTTGGAAGGTCACACTCTTGCTGCCCGTGTAATCGCCCTTGCCCGTGAAAATCATGGTAGCCGTTCCCACGTTGCGGTGGTTGCCATAGCTTACCGTGTAATCTCTTCCATACAGCAAATATTCTTTTCCGGCCTTTACGGTAAATACATTGTCACCGTTTGGCTCCGCTTGAGAACTTATGGTTCCATCTTCTCCAACCGCATAATATGTCTTGGCAGATGTGTCATAGTATCCGGGCCGTAAAATGATATCCTGTCCTGTATAATCCGTCTTTTTCTGGTTCTTGCCCAGCGTGATGGACACATTCTTGAGCAGGTGGCTCTTGTCTGTCACATAGATGGCCTTCTCAAAGGAGCCTGTAAAGTTTCCGATACCGTTGACACGCATTGTAAAGCTTCCGTGATATCCGGCAGGAATGGCAGGGAGTGCCCCCGTCCCGGTGGAACGCGCGACCACGCTTCCGCTTACGAGCTGTTTCTCCGCCCCGTCATAGGCTGCAACCGCCGTGAGAATGACCTCATAATCCTTCCCCGATTTCAAGGCTTTCTTGTACTTCAAAGAGGTGAAAGGCTTCTGCGTTTTCTTGCTGTTAGTAACCAGTTGATTGGTATATTTCAAAGTAAATCCTGCGGCGGAGTCATCGCCTTCCTTGTTGGCGACAGATACCGGAACAATATGGAAGTTCTGATAGACAGTGCCTTTATAGTTACCCTTTCCGGTAATTACCACATAGGCAAGCTGTTTGGTAAAGCCTTGTTTGACTTCTTCCCCAGTGGAGCTGATACCGCCCATTCCGGTCTCTGCGTCTGTGTCCGCGTCAATATTATTATAGTATTTTATTGTGTAGTCTTTTCCGGCTTTTAAGGGTGTGGAGTCGTCACCGAAATAGACGCATACTGTGGGCTTGAGTGCATTCCCTGTATAGGTCTGGCTGCGGATTTCCTGTATGCTTAACTCTTCATCCTGATTCCCGCTACTCTCACCACTGCCGTCACCGCCGCCCATCACGATACGCCAGCTGGCATACAGAGTGAGATTTTCCTGTACCACATCCGTATCAAAATGCCAGAGGACAGTGCATTCCTTATCCTGATACCAACCTGTAAAACGATAGCCCTGCGCCTTAGGCGACTGCGGTTCGTCAATCAGGCTTCCCTGTTTTACACCCGTCAGCGGAGCAAGGGTGCCGTGACCGTTTAAGTCGAAAGTGACAGTATATAATCCTTCCTCTTCAACTGCTTCTTTGGTGATAGCAAAGCTGAAGCTAAGTGTTCCCCGGTAATTGCCCTGTCCGGTAACAGTAATCGTCGCATCTCCTATAGCGATATTGTCGCTCCAAGATAAGGTATAATCCGTTTCATTTACCAGCTCCACTCCGTTTACCGTCACGGATTTGGGAAGCGGCTCCTTCGCCGTACCGTCATAAACGCAGGATGTATAGGGAAGTGTCACCACTGTGTTCGCTTCCTTTAATGTGCAAGGCTCCACTGTCAGTGTCACAGAGGCACTGTACTCTCCGTAAGTTACGGTCAGCATTTTTTCGCCCAATGTAAGCATATCAATACTGTCCGCATTGGTGCTGTAATTGGTAACGGTCTCTGTTGCCGTGCCGTCACTTCCAATCAGGGTCACAGTCAGATCATCGACGTTTAAGGTGTCCCCGTATTCATAAACCGTCTTGGTTTTCTCCGCCTGCAGCACAGAAACTCCCGGCTGTTCCGACCCTTGTCCTTCGTCATACTCCAGCCAGAGTCCCTTTCCCTCGTACAGAAATGCCTCATTGTCACCTGTATAGATCTCCATGCCCTTGGAATCGGACACAGTGAAATAAAAGGCTGGCGTGATTTCATGCAGTTTTGCCATATCAAGGAGCGTAATCTTGGACTCGCCACCTGCAATGTCCCTGATTCCGATGCTGAAAATTTCTTGTTCATGAGCACTATCCTGATAAATCTTAATGACTGCGTCCGAGGGAAGGATTCCGCTGTTGGTCACAATCACTCCGGCATAGAGGTCTCCGCTTGCGAAATCCGAATACACGTCAATGGAAAAGTCCGGTGCACCCAACGATAACGATATGGAGTTATCTTCCGTATTCGTCTCCCCGTCTGCAAGAATCGTGAGGTCTTTGGTGTAAAGCTCCGTCATCTCCTCCGGCAGCGTGATACCGCTCCATGTCACTTCCTCAGACGTTCCCGGCGCAATGGAGAGATCGGTGATCACGTCTTGAATACTGCCGTCCTTTGAGGAAATCTGCAAGCTCTTTACAGTCTGATTGCCGTTATTCATCACAACCAACTGCAAAGGATAGGACTTCCCGGGATGTTCTTCCGCCTCCGGATACCAAGTGACAGCGGTATCAATCAATTCTTTCGGCGCATCTAAGCAAATATGAGCCTTGAGTGTATCGTCTGTATATTTTTTGCCCAGATAGGTCAGATGATATCCCGTGCCGTCCATCCAACCGTCCAAATGCGTTGTATATTCACTGTCAAGCGCCCCCAGTCGGTATGGAGCAGACCAAGTCTGACCGTCAAAGTCTGCACAATAGACATCCACACCGTTCTCTTCCGTCAGAGAAGTGGACGTCCAGACAACAGCCGCTTTCCCGTCGTCTGCGGACGATTCCAGCAGAGAGAAATCCTGACCTGATGAATTCCGGTTTTCCTCTGCCAAAATCAAATGAGTGGTCTGTCCATCGGGCGTGTAAGCAATGTTATTTTCCTGATACCAGAACAGACAGTTCTGTCCTCCTACACGACCAAAGAGAGGAATGGAATCCACAAGCTCGTTGGCTGTAAACGCGGATAATTTTTCGTCTGTATCAGTATAAGCTATGTAAATATCTCTGTCATCCTGTGTGTTCAAATCGCCGTCCGTGTCTAAACCCGCAGCAATGCAGACTTGCGTTCCAAGCGATCCAACAGCCAGTGTCAGCGGGTATTGCCCGTCTTCCAGAGAAAGCGTCTGTACCTGATAGTCAGATGCAGAAGATGCATAGCAAATGCCCATCCGGTTTGCATTAGAAAGCAGACCATCCTCCGCAGAAACGTCATTGGTGATCCACGCGACAGTTACCGCCCCGTCATCCCCCGCATAAATCTGCGGCTGTAAATCTCCGGCCTCCGTCCCGATTACAGAAGTGCTGCGAACGACTCCTGTGCCGCCATCGATTACCGACATCATCAGATCCATTTCTTTTCCAACTTTTGCCATGGCAGCCGTGGTGTCCATGGACAGGAAATCGTCTTCATAGACATCTCCCGCGTCCGACCAGACGACATAGATGTCAGTTCCATTCGTAGTGATATCAAAGTTAAAGTCCGCCGTCTCGTTTGCGCCGTCATCTGCACGGAAGGCTTCCGACCAAGTGGCGCCATCATCCGAAGAAATCTGATAAAACAGAGCCGTCTGGTTTTGGGCACTGCGCTCCTCCACACCATCTAAATAAAACAGATAGCGTTTGTCCCCAAGCTGCAGGAGACGGGGTGATGCGTTCTGATAAGCGTAATCCAGTATACGGGTGGATGCGAGTCCTTTCGCATTCGTCAATGAATAGGCCATAGCACCCCCTGCCTGAGCGGAATATGCTGCCCGCTTGTCCAGATAATCCATGGAGATAATCTCCGCGCCGGACATATCGGGATTGGCTATGCTGTTCTGGCTAAGCAAAACAGGGGCGGATTGTTCATTGCTGTCATAGATGACCCAAGTTCCTTCTATCTCTGCCAAATCTTTAGTAAACATCAAAGCCTCCGCCGTGATCTTGGCATTTCCGTTCAAAGACACCCTGTCATAGTCAGGCGTAAAACGATGCAGCCATGAGAGCGTCAGCTTTCCACTGGCACCAACAGATAAAATGCCATCCGCTCCGACTCCTCCCTTCAACTTGGCATAGATGGCGGGTTCTATCTCCAGCGTGCCGCCATTATTGAGAAATCTATCCGAAATGCTGAAATCAAGTTTTCCTGAGGCAGTAAGAGATACCCCGCCACCAAATGTGACATAAAAGGGAACGAAGGCCACAAAGAAATATTGCGTATACTCTGCTTCTCCTTCGATCTGGAGTATCATGCCCACGCTGACACATACGCTGTTTGTTTTCTCATCCAGATATCCCTCGCCATATCCCATGACGCTTCCTTTTACCGAAAACATACCGGCTCCATAGGACTGCGGAGTACCCCCGAATGCTCTTGAATCATTATAAGCTTCCACTGCCCTTTTGGATAAACTATCATATATACTTTTCTGTTTAGCCCATGCATCCGAATCGCTTGTGTCAAATTCCCCCATATTTACAGCGATTCTGACTTTGCCGGTATCATCGATTTGAAACTCTACCGGCAGTGCCTCCTCCAATCCCAAATTGATTTCTGAACCACCTAAAAGAGGAATACTTTGGGGTATTGACACACTCAGCTTGTCGCCAAGCTCCATACCGGCTTCAGGCTCTTTCCATGATACGGACGACGCCTCAGATACTCTGATGTTCAAGTCGTATTTGGTGAATTTGCCGTCAGTATCAAAGACCCTGACAGATACTTTGTAGCCCGCCTCAAGATCTTCCACATAATTACTGTATGTATTATCCTTCTCCTGAACTTGTTTTCCCTTTATGGTAAAAACTCCTGTCGTACTCTCCTGTATGATTTTTCCATTTTGCAGCAATTGATACTTTTCAGGACTGCCCGCTGCATTCACCGTGATAACATAGTCTCGGTCTTCACCGTCGGTCACTTGGCTTAAATCCTTGTGTATCAAGGTTACGCTTTTAGAACCGTTGAATATGTCCTGCTCCTCCCCTGTCAAATTCATGGTGGCGGACAAAACCTGTGTTTTTTGTTCTGCGGAGAGGGAATATAGATAAATAAGCGCAAGTTTCCCGGATACCAAGTCCTTAGTCACTTTTGCTGAAGTGTACCCTTCTTTCTCCACGGTGATTGTCTGCGTTCCTTCTTCATTCACCGCAACGGTTCCTGCATCGTCAGTGATATAACTACTGCCACCATTTCCCACCGTGACTTTCGCATCGGATAAAGGATTTGCAGTCTTGTTGGAAGATGACGGAGCCTCCATGATCACTATTTTGCTCTTATCACTAGGAACGGTCACGTCTGGAATAACCTGCGATTTTTCAACAGGAATTGCATCCTTTTGCAGGACAACACTATAACTCAAATCTGTAGGTAAGTATTTTACAATGGAGCCGTCAGAACGATACCAAGTTCCCGAGGGAAGCGAAATGGATTTTTTAAGATTGTAGGGAGTGTTAAGCAACGTAAGACTGCTGTATGCCACCGCAAGCATATAATTCTGATACATCACATTACGCATGTCAAAGCTGCTCAAATCAAGGCTTGCCAAGTTTTGGCAATTGGAAAACATATATTCCATGGTTGTCACATTGCTCGTGTCAAAACTGCTCAAATTAAGGCTTGTCAAG
>CAMWLG010000038.1 GCA_947175035.1 uncultured Lachnospiraceae bacterium
TCCTCACACAGATGGTTCCCTTTGATAATGACATGAGTGTCGCAACTCCGCTGATGGATCACTTAAAACGTTCCTTTAACTATACTGCAAATCATAAGGGCCCTCACAAACTGCCCCTGATCGGCAGGGCTGACTGGAATGACTGTTTGAATCTGAACTGTTTTTCCGAGCATCCCGGCGAATCCTTCCAGACCTTTGGTCCCAGCGAAGGCCCTGTGGCAGAATCCGTATTTATTGCGGGCATGTTTGTAAAATACGGCGAAGAATATGCTCAGCTCTGTGAGCTGATGGGCGACGATGCGGAAGCCGCCAGAGCCCGCAAGGAAGTACAGGAAATGTACGATGCCATTCTCAAGGACGGCTGGGATGGTGACTGGTTTGTGCGCGCCTATGACGCCCACAGTCAGAAGGTTGGCTCCAAAGAATGCAAGGAGGGTCAGATTTATATCGAGCCCCAGGGCTTCTGTGTATTAGCCGGCGTGGGCGTGAAGGAAGGCTTGGCTGAGAAGGCGCTGAATTCCGTTAAGGAGCGTCTGGACACTAAGTATGGCGTGATGATTCTGCAGCCCTCCTACACGGAATACCATTTAGAGCTGGGTGAGGTCTCCTCCTATCCCCCCGGATACAAGGAGAACGGTGGCATCTTTTGCCATAATAACCCTTGGGTTTCCATTGCGGAGACAGTTCTGGGACGCGGCGACAGAGCCTTCGAGATCTATCAGAAAACCTGTCCCGCCTACACGGAGGAAATCAGCGAGATCCATCGCACCGAGCCCTATGTGTATGCACAAATGATCGCCGGACGCGACGCCAAATTCCACGGCGAGGCCAAGAATAGCTGGCTCACCGGCACGGCGGCATGGACCTTTGTAAATATTTCTCAATATATCTTGGGCGTGTACCCCACGCACAAGGGATTGTCCGTGAACCCCTGCGTTCCCAAAGGTTTCGGTGATTTCACCATCACCCGTAAGTTCCGCGAGGGAACCTATCATATCACGGTAAAGAACCCGAACAATGTGGAAAAAGGTGTCGCCTCTATGACAGTGGACGGCAAGACCGTAGAAGGATGTGTCATTCCTTACGAGAAGGGCAAAGAAAACTATGAGATAGTGGTTACTATGGGCTGATGCGAAAGATTCATCAAAGCTATACTCATATAATCCTTGGATAAAATTCGATAAAAAGCGCCAAATGATTTGCTTTGTCATTTGGCGCTTTTCTTACACTTTAACAGTTAATAAAGTATTGACAGGAGTGTCTATTGATGATAGACTATAAGTGTCTATTTGTAATAGACAGAAAGGGGCACATCAAATGACCGATTACAGACTTGGTGTAGTAGAGTCTCGTTTTGCGGATATTGTTTGGCAAAATGAACCGATGTCTACGGGTGAATTGATAAAAATTTGTGAGAGTGAGCTGTGCTGGAAACGCACAACTACATATACGGTTTTAAAAAAGCTTGGTGAGCATGGCTTTTTTGAAATGAAGGATAGTGTAGTTACGGCGTTGGTATCGAGGGAAGAATATTATGCGGCTCAGAGTGAACGTTTTGTGGCGGAAACCTTTGATGGTTCGCTGCCTGCTTTTATAGCTGCATTTACTAAAAAGAAGCCTTTGACAGCAGACGAAATAGCCGAGATTAGAGAAATGATTGATAAAGCGGAGGATTAATATGACGGATATTTTTGCGAAAATACTGAATATGAGTATGGCTGCAAGCTGGATGATTCTTGCTGTTATTTTATTGCGGTTTATTTTTAAAAGGCTTCCAAAATGGATAAGATGTGTCTTATGGGCACTGGTAGCAGTTAGACTGATTTGTCCGTTTACCATAGAAAGCAGTTTGAGTCTCATTCCCCGTTCAAATATGTCAGTGGATGAGGTTATTTCTGATTTATCTTTTCAGTCTGAAGAAGAGATTACAGATGTACAAAAACAGGATATTGACTATTTACAAAACGATACCGATCAGACACCCTATTATAAAGACAAAGAGCTGTCTGTGAAAACAAAAATCGATGTTATGACAGTACTATCATTTATTTGGCTGACTGGGATGTCCGCAATGTTTATTTATGCGGTGGTAAGTTATATCCGATTGTATTCGCGCGTCAGAATATCGATTCCTGTTAAGGATCATTTGTGGATATGTGATGCCATCAACACTCCTTTTATACTTGGGATAATCAATCCCCGGATTTATATTCCATCAACCCTTGATAAAGCGCAGACAGAGAGTGTTGCTGCCCATGAACATGCCCATTTAAGACGCTATGACTATCTATGGAAGCCCTTCGGTTTTTTACTGCTTGCCGTTTACTGGTTTCATCCTTTATGCTGGGTGGCATACATTTTGCTTTGTCGTGATATTGAACTTGCCTGCGATGAGAAAGTAGTTAAAAATATGGATTCCGAAGACAGAAGATTGTACTCAGAGGCATTATTATCGTGCAGTATACAGACGGGGATGATCACTGCCTGTCCTCTGGCTTTTGGCGAGGTGGGAGTAAAGGAGCGGGTAAAAAGTGTGCTGCATTACAAAAAGCCAGCTTTTTGGGTAATGGTGGCAGCGCTTGCAATATGTATCATCGTGTCAGTCTGTTTTCTCACAACCCCTAAGGAAACGGAAGACAATCATATCGCCGGAATGGAAACATTGATCGAGGGACAGTTTTATCATTTTCCGGTTACTTCCACAATGATCGACAATCAATTTTTCTCAATGGAAGTGCCGCAGGAGATGGTGGGAAAGGTGAATTGTATATTAAAGGTTCGGACAGATAAGGACAGCTACACGCTTGACTCTGCTTTCTTTTATGACAACGCTGTCGGAAAATTGATCACTAGCATAACAACTCCAAAGGAGGACGGCTTTGACCTTGTCAGCGGAGGCGGGTGGCTTGGGAGTATTTTCTGGGAGGATTTGACAGATTATTATGAGCTGGGAATACTTGATGATGTGGTTATGCGCGCGTCATCTATGGATATTGCGCTGGTAAATTTCTGCTATGAGGAACTATATGCACCTGTAGGCACGAGTTTAGTGGCAGTGAATCATAACAATACCGGAGCTTACTTTTTCATCCAACCGACCGATGTACAGTATCCGACAGATGATGATGCAGCGGCTGACTTATACCTTGCACTTGAATCTGCATTAGACAAAAGCGCATTAAATTTTACGCCCAAAAGTTTTCCTATGGATAAGAGTTATCTTGAATTACATGATGAAGGAAAACTGCCGGAGGAGTATTCTTTAAATGATAACTGGTCCAGCGTTTTAACTGATTTTCAGATTGCGGAGGAGGCGTATGCGTGGTTTAAGGGATATGGCGAGATAAGCACAAATGCAGATATGGGACAGTTCACCCGTACATTAGATCAAGTAACAATCAATTATGAGGCCGTATCACACATGGAGTTCTCCACGCTGAATGAGCTTGAAGCTTTTCTTGGCTGTCTTTTTCCTGAAAAAGTGGTAAAAGAACTTATGCAGACAAAACTTACGTCTGGAGAGGAAGAGCTTCCATTGTTTACGGAAAAAGACGGAAGACTTTACGCTGCAAAAGGATATATCGGAAACTTTGATTACGACGATTACGAAAGGCAGTACCTTATCACGATAGAAGGCAAAACTGCGACAATCTTTATCCAGTGCATCAGAGATGTAGGCGATAAGAAGATAAAAAATACATTGAAATATACTATGATTATGGGAGAAGATCATAAATGGCGCGTAACAGACGATTTTGAACTGCCGATTAAGAAGATCATCTTAGATTAGGAAACAAGCACCAAATGATTACCTCTGTCATTTGGTGCTTGTTTTATAGATTACAAAAAAACGCATTTTAATATACCGCCATGTTTGTCAATGCAGGACGTATCACACCCTCCTCATAAAATTCAAAGCTAGCGTCCACCGGACTCACTTCCGCCCGCCCTCCCTCCACAACTACGCGGACATTTAAGTTATATTCATCATCTCCGCAGTTGATATTGATAATGCCATTGGCACGACGGTAAATATTCCCCAGATAGTATCCGTCTTCTTTGATTTTAGCTATAATGGCATCCGCACCCTCATACACAAGAAACTCCTCCACGGAAATTTCCGTACCGCCATACTCCTTTATTCCATCATCCCAGTATACGTAATAGGCATTCCAGGTATGACCGCCTCCGCCTTTCATATAATCATAGCGGGAATCGACTATGTACGCCCTGCCATCAGCATCTGAAAGCAGTCCATTTCTAAATCCGGAACCTTCCAGCTTCGTAATGACATTATCCTTTACCTGATAGTAATACGCTACGGCTGAGGAATGCGTTTCGCTGTATGTGATACAAATGATTTTTGCACCATCCAGATCAAAAACCTTACAGCAGTCTTTTGTATAATCGTACCAAGTCTCTTTCGGGATTTCCCGGATACCTTCATCACTGACAAAAAATATCTCTCCCTCACAGTCAATGCCACGCTCCGTACCACAAACAACCAGCGCCTCGTAGGTTCCGTTCCCGTCAAAGTCATCATAGATAAAATTCACGATCGGCTCATCGGCATATGCCTTTATTTTTTCTCTTAATTTCTCCGCATGGTCACTATAAAAAGCAATTCTGGGATACAAGGCCTGTGCTGTCTCACCCATTTCATAAAAGTTTCCCTCCGTGACTGGCAGTGCCTCCACGCGGTTTTCCGTTATCATTGCCCTCACATTTCTTTTGTCCCTTCCCTTTTTGCAATTGATATTGACGATACCGTTTGTCCTTTGGTAGATGGATGTAATCTTATAACCGTCATTTTCTATTTGGTCTAAAATGACATCTGTTCCCTGAAAGGTCACAAAATCCTCCACCGAAACCGCCATGCCGCCATATTCCCTGAGTTCATTCTTGCAGATGTAAAAATAATAGGGAATATAATAGATAACGCCATCCCAATAATAACGATCTCCCATACAAAGGCGACCATCATCATATTTCAACAATTCGTCCCCATCTCCATAATAAAGCTCCGTGAGCTTACCCTCATTCAGGAAATAGTAGCACTTGCGCATCCAATCAGGATTCTCATTCCAGTCTGTCAGAAGAATCAGCTTTATCCCATCAAAGACAACAATCTCTCCCATATTCAAATAGTCATCAAAGGAATATTTCTGGTCTATTTCCATGATTTGGTTATCCGTAAGCAGATAAAAAGCCCCTTCATACCCTTCTTCCATCTCTTCTCCACAAAAGGCAAGCGCCTCAACAACGCCGTCATTATCCAAATCCTCATAGATTACGTTTAGGACAGGCGCTTCCGTTTGTTCCGCCAACATCTGCATCCAATTGTCATATTGATCCTTCGTGACACCCTCTGTGACTTCCGGAACCGCATCTTCAGATTCACCGATTTCTGTCAGAGTTTCGGCTTCTGTCTCCGTTTTGTCAGATTCTTCACTGTCCGTTGGCGTTTTCACCAACAGACAAAACACCAATATGCCACCCAAAAATAATGTTATGGTCAATAATACTTTCGTTTTTTTCATCTATCACATCCCCTTTTGTAAACCTCGGATTTGGTACACGGTCAATCAAAGAAAGCAAAAGTCCTCAAACGATTCCACTTGCTTTGGCACAATTATAATGCAAGCAAATAGGATATTCAATATGAAAACGTGGCATACTCATAGATAGAACAATTGCGACAATAACGACAACAGCGGAATTCATTCAAGATTCTGCGGACAGGAGTGACTATGAAAATCTTATTTTACGACACCAAATCTTACGACCAGAAATCCTTTGACCTTGCCCTGCAAAACTTTCAGCCATTCATAGAATCCGGCGAAAATCTCCCCATTCAAAAGATTGAAATCGAATACACCAAGTCTGACTTGGATCTCCGCACCGCCGCATTAGCGGAGGGTTTTGACGCCGTCTGCGCCTTCGTGAGCTCTGATATCGGAGCAAGCACCATGAACATTCTCCACGAGAAAGGAATTAAGCTGATCCTGATGCGCTGTGCCGGCTTTAACAATGTAGACTTAGACAAGGCCAAAGAATATGACATCCGTGTCATGAGAGTGCCGGGATATTCTCCGGAGGCTGTGGCGGAGCATGCCATGGCGCTTGCACTTGCCGCCAACAGAAAGCTTCATAAGGCATACAACAAGGTTCGCGAAAATGATTTCAGCCTGAGCGGGCTCATGGGATTTAATTTCTATCAAAAAACCTCCGGCATTATCGGCACGGGCAAAATCGGTGCCGCCATGTGCCGCATCTGCCACGGTTTCGGTATGCGGGTCATCGCTTATGATGTGTATGAAAATGCAGACTTAAAAGAATTTGTGGAATATATGCCCCTAGAGCAAGTGCTGGAGCAAAGTGATCTGCTCTCCCTGCACTGCCCTCTCATGGACTCCACCTACCACTTGGTCAATCTGGATACCATCCGCAAAATGAAGGACGGTGTGGTTCTGGTCAACACCTCCCGAGGCGCCCTGGTCAAGACAGATGATTTGATTGAGGGCATCCGTATGCGCAAATTTGCGGGCGTGGGATTGGATGTGTACGAAGAGGAGACAAATAACGTGTTTGAGGATCGCTCCGACGAAATATTGGAGCATTCCACTACTGCCCGTCTGCTCTCCTTTCCCAATGTGATGATTACCTCCCATCAGGGATTCTTCACCAGAGAAGCGCTGACCGCTATCGCTGAGACCACGCTGCAAAATGCATGTGATTATCTGGCGGGAAAAGAAAGCCCTAATGACGTGCGATAAATCGCGCCGCACTCATTCTGTTGCCACGATATTATTCAGCCACACCCCTTTTTTGACTAAGATAAATCCGATCACACATTTTATCAGATCTAATAGCTGAATACTCAAATACAATGGCACAATGGGCATGCCCGTAAACCGGCTGAGCACAAACGCCACGGGAATACTGACACACCAAAGAAACACACTGTCAAATAGAAACGTAATGATGGTTTTTCCGCCGGAACGCAGAGTGAAATAGCTGGCGTGAAGAAATCCCGCAATGGGCATGCACAGCGCGGCAATACGCAGAAACCATGCCGCCAGCGCCTTCACCTCATCCGTGGTATTGTAAAGCATGGGGAACAAAGGCGCGATAATGGTCAGGAATCCCCCTATGACGATACAGGACATGACGGAGAACGCAATCAATTTGATATCCGTATCCTTGGCCTCCTCCATCTTACCTGCCCCCAAAAGCTGACCCACAATAATAGAGATAGCGCTACCCATGGCGATGAACACCACATTGAATAAGTTGGATATTGTGGTGGAAATATTCAGAGCCGCCACGGTGTCCAACCCCCTGATGGAATAGCACTGCATTAGAACGGCAATCCCTGACGCCCAGAGAATCTCATTCACCATAAGGGGGGCGCCCTTTATAATGATCTGCCCGGCCAAATGCCCCGGAACTTTGAAACTGCTGTATGCCCCTTTGATAAAAGGCATTTTCACAGGATGGGTATGTGTCCAAATCACAACGATGGCCGCCTGCACATAGCGGGATACCACGGTTGCAATCGCCGCGCCCACCACGCCCAGCTTAGGACATCCAAATGTGCCAAAGATCAACAGGTAATTCAACACCAGATTCACTAGGACTGCCACAATTCCCGCTGTCATTGGCACCACGGTCTCGCCGCACTCCCTCAGGGTGCTGGTGTAGAGCTGCTCCACCGCAAAAGGAAAAAGCCCTATGAGCATCACCCACAGATATTCCTGCCCGTAATGCAACGCCGCTTCCAACGCCACCTGATTATCCTCTCCGTGAAGGTACATCCATATCAGATCTCTCCCAAACAATGTTAGAATTAAGATACCAATCGCCGAAAGCAAGATACAGATATACCCCTTGAATCGAAAGGTGTGACGCACACCCTTTTGATCACCGCAGCCGTAGAATTGCGCGCTAAAAATACCCGCCCCCGATATGGCGCCGAAAATTGCAAGATTAAACACCAAAAGGAGCTGATTCACGATAGCGATTCCTGACATCTGCTCCGTGCCCACGCGCCCCACCATAATATTGTCCAACAGACCCACAAAGTTCGTAATCCCGTTTTGAATCATAATCGGCACCGCAACTCCCAGCACCATCTTATAAAAAGCCTTATCTCCAAATATTTTCTTCCTGATACCCATTCTCCTCATGCTCCCATTTCCACAATGCGCCTCTATGGTGGGCTAAGCCGTTACCCCTCGCAGCTCCACTCGATCAATATACTGTCCTGCCAACTGTACCGCCTGTTCCAGTTCCTTCACGGAAAAGCTCTCAAAGCCCTCCGCGGAGACGCCGCTTCCTGTCCCGTTCTTTACCTTCCCCAGAATCTCACCCTGCTCCTCGTAATTTTGTATATAATAAACTCTGCTGCCCGCAAGCCATTTTCCAATCCTGGCAAACTCCTCCACCGTATGCAAGCCCTTCACCGCCGTGGTGCGAAATTCATATGGGATACCGCTATTTTGAAGGAGTCGGATACTCTCCTCTATCCTCCCAATCACAAAATCGGACTGACTGCATAGCTTTGCATCAATGGCTCCCTCGCCACGGTCTGGTCGTTCCAAGCCCACCGCTCTTGCATAATTTTCCTTGGACGCCTTGATATCCATGGCTACATAATCCAACAAGCCCCGCTGCAACAGATCTGCCAACACTTCCGGACGATATCCATTCGTGTCAAGCTTCACCGCATAGCCCAATTCCTTCACCCTTTCAATAAACTCTCTCAAATCGGTCTGCAGCGTAGGCTCCCCGCCCGTGATACACAATCCGTCCAGAATTCCCTGACGCTTGCGCAGATGGGAGAATACTTCCTCCTCCGATATGGCCTCCACAAATTCCCCCATAAGCACCAGCCCCGCATTTTGACAAAATGGGCAACGAAAATTGCAGCCACCAGTAAAAATGGTGGCTGCGACATGCTCGGGGTAATCTAAAAGAGTTGTTTTCTGTAAACCATAAATTTTCATAAGGCTCCTACTTCAACTTCCAGATATCTCTGTTGTACTCCGCAATCGTTCTGTCAGAAGAGAAGAATCCTGCCTTGGCAATGTTGACCAACATCATCTTCTTCCACTTCTGCTTATCCTCGTAATCCGCAAAAGCACGATCCTTGGTGGCAATATAATCTTCCAGATCAAGCAGGGTCATAAACCAATCCTTGTTCAAAAGCTCCTTGTAAAGACGCTCCAAGTTCTCCTTATGACCAATCTTCATCGCCTGCTCGCCTATGATAAAGTCCACTGCCTCCTTGATGATGGGACTCTTGTCATAGTAATCCTTAGACACATAATCCGCCTTCTCGTAATGCATGATTACGGTGTCGCTCTTTTCTCCAAATATATAAATATTGTCATCACCCACCAGCTCGTGAATCTCCACATTCGCACCATCACTGGTTCCAAGAGTCACGGCGCCATTTAACATAAACTTCATGTTACCTGTGCCGGATGCCTCTTTGGAAGCAAGGGAAATCTGTTCAGAGATATCACAGGCGGGAATCAATTTCTCCGCATAGCTTACATTGTAGTTCTCCACCATCACGACCTTCATATAAGGACTGACATCCTTGTCATTATTCACAATTTCTGACAAAACCAAAAGAAGATGAATTATGTCCTGTGCTATGACATATGCAGGAGCAGCCTTGGCTCCAAACAGGAATGTAAGCGGTGTGGAAGGCTTTTTGCCACCCTTAATCTCTAAATATTTATGAATGATATACAAAGCGTTCATCTGCTGACGTTTGTACTCATGCAGACGCTTAATCTGAATATCAAAAATAGAATTGACGTCCAGAGTCACGCCCTCTTTCTCCTTGATGTACTCAGCCAACGCTGCCTTCTTGCCCTGCTTAATCTCGTAGAGCTTATCCAGCACAGCCTGATCATCCGCCTTCTCCATCAGCTTCTCCAACTTGGCCGCATCCTTCTTGTAATCGCTGCCGATGGTCTCTGTCAGGAAAGCTGCCAGCTCCCGATTGCAGGACAACAGCCATCTTCGGAAGGTGATGCCATTTGTCTTATTGTTGAATTTCTCAGGATATATTTTGTAAAAATGATTCAGTTCGGATTCCTTCAGAATATCCGTGTGAATCGCCGCCACACCGTTCACGCTGTACCCATAGTGGATATCAATGTGGGCCATGTGCACGCGCTTCTCCTTGTCGATGATCTGTACTTTCTCATCCTTGTATTCCTTCGCCACGCGGTTGGAAAGCTCTTTGATAATGGGCACCAGCTGAGGCACAACCTCCTCGATATAAGCCAGCGGCCACTTCTCCAAAGCCTCCGCCAGAATCGTATGGTTCGTGTAGGCGCAGGTCTTGCTCACTACCTTCACCGCGTCATCAATGGTGAAGCCTTCCTCCCAAGTGAGGATGCGGATCAACTCCGGAATCACCAAAGTGGGATGAGTGTCATTGATCTGGATTGCCACATACTCATTCATTCTATGCAGATCCTGACCCTTCGCCTTCATCTCCTCTATAATAAGCTGCGCGCCATTACACACCATAAAATATTCCTGGTAAATACGCAAAAGATTCCCCGCCTCGTCAGAATCATCAGGATAGAGGAACAGTGTCAGATTCTTGTCAACCTTTCCTTTATCAAAAGTGATGCCTTTCTGCACAAGCCCCTCGTCAACGGACTCCAAGTCAAACAGGTGCAGCTTATTCACTCCATTCTCATATCCAATGACATCAATGTCATAAAGCACAGATGTCACTTTTCTATTACCAAAAGCCACCTCGAATTTCTTACCGGTATTGGTAAGCCATGAATTTTTCTCAATCCATTCGTTCTTCTCTGCGTTCTGCAAGTGATTCTGAAATACCTGCTTGAATAGACCAAAATGATAGTTCAGTCCAATGCCGTCACCAGGCAGCCCCAACGTGGCAATGGAATCCAAAAAACATGCCGCAAGACGACCCAAACCACCGTTGCCCAGAGAAGGTTCCGGCTCTATCTCCTCGATCTCAGCCAAACTCTTGCCGTTCTTGGCCAGAAGTTCACTCAATTCCTCATAGATTCCCAGATTGATCAGATTGTTGGAGAGCAATTTTCCAATGAGAAATTCCATGGAAATATAATAAACCTTCTTATCCCCCTTGATAGCGGGAGCAGACGCTATTCTCTCTTTCACCAGCTGCAAGATACCGTCATAGAGCTGCTCGTTCGTGCATGCGTCGATCTCCTTGCCATAGACCTTGCCTGTGATGGCATTCAACTGTTGTTCCAGATTCATGGTAATACCTCCTGCCGAATATTCTTGTTAGGTGCCAGCCTTCCAAATGATTCATCTTCGATTTACATATAATACCACAGGAATGCGCTAAATGCAAGACTTGTGACAGCATCACAATATAGATATAAAATTCACTTTTTATTTAGAATCTTAGAAAGAGAGTGGATAATTATATTGACAAATGGATATACTTTGTATATACTGATATTAAAGGTATATCCGTCGTATATACTTAGAGGAGGAACAAATGAAAGGGACATCTGCACAAAAGGAGAAAAGCTATGCAATACAAACTAATATAAGGAGGTGGGGAAATAGTCAAGGCATTAGATTACCAAAAGAAATATTAGCACAAATGGATTTGCAAGAGAATGATACTGTAGGAATAAATGTTTACGATGGAAAAATGACTGTTGAGAAAGTCAACAAGCCTAAATACCTTAATTTAGCAGAAAGGTTGGAGGCATTCTACAAAAGACCGATTGATGAAATTTATGTCGAAAGTGCGCAAGAGGTTGATGTAGGTGATCCGAAGGGTAATGAAATTTGGTAACTTATAAACAAGGTGACATAATTGTTATGGATTTTAACCCTCAAAAGGGTCATGAACAGAGCGGAAGAAGACCGGCGCTTGTATTGAGTAATGATATTTTGAATTATCATAGTTCAATGGCATTTGTATGTCCGATAACTAATACCAACAAAAAACATCCGTTTCATATCGAATTGGATGATCGAACACAAACCACAGGTGTGATACTGTGTGATCAGGCAAAAATGCTTGATGTTGGTGCAAGAAATGCTCAGTTCAAAGAAGAATGTCCAGAAGATTTATGGAGCGAAGCAAAAGAATTAGTAATTAGTTTCATGTGATTAATAGCAAATAGGGTTAAAGGCATTTGGTATTGTATTCCAGATGCCTTTTTATTGTCTCGAAATGTACCTTTTAAGACTATGAGAGCGGAGGATATTTTGTAAAAATGAAAATAAATCAGTAATGTTGACGATTTACGAGAGGAAATGATAAAATATCAGAAAGCGCAGGATACAAACGGAAATTGAGAACAAAGGGAGATAAAAATGAAAGAATTGTTTAAAGCTGTCAGACAAGATGATTTGGAAAAGGTCAAGAGGATTTTGGATGACGACCCAGAGTTAATAAACTGCGTGGCAACGGCACCGCCGAAAAAAGATGAGGGACAATCGCTGTTGCAGGTGGCTAATAAAGCGGGCAATCTGGAAATAGCGCACTACTTAATTGACAAAGGAATAGATGTCAATTATATGGAACCAGATCATGGGTTGTCGTGGCCAGAATGTTACACATGTCCGGTTTTGATTGATGCTGTAGATTTTTTAATTGACGATTATTTCGATGAAGGAGATATTGAGGGACGCATGAATTTAATAAGGCATTTATTAGAAAAAGGTGCTGACCCCAATAAAACAAATAATCGGCGAATGAATGCGTGGGATGAGGTGATAAATACATACACCGATGCAATAAGCAGTGTAGACGAGGATGAGAAGGAATCATATGAAGCTCTTTTAAAAGAAGTGCTGGAAGTTTTATACCCATATGTGGACATATTAAATATGGACAGGATTGACAGGGATTTAAAAGAATATAGGAGATATTCTTTATTTTTCAAAAATCTCATTTTAAACAGGGATGATTTATATGGTGTTGAGCCAGAAGATATAGAGGTTTGGGAAGAACGCTTCGTGCCGATTATTCCGATTGTAAAACCTTTTTATATGAAGAACAATCCCCATTATGAGAATGATAAGTAAACCAATAACTTTTTGACGGCGCATAACCCACTAAAAATTTATTGAAGGAGCAAAATACTATGAGCAAACAACCAGATTTTCCTTTTGACATGACGGGTTACACCTGTTTCTCTATCATCAACTGCCCTGTGGAGCAGGCGATTCAGCTTTTGAAAGAGTATCCCGGCCTCTGCGCCGCAGTGGACAGAATCCCCTTTGACTTTCAGATTACTGCCCTGCCGGAGAAGACGACATGGACTCTTCTGCGCTGGCCGAGGGCAGGGAGATTTGACGATCTGATGAACCTGACCATGTGGCTGATGGGTTACCGTGCCGGCCTGGGCGGGGAAAACCCTATCTTTGCCGCTCTGCCGCCTGCAGAACGGGCTGCGGAGGGGCCGCTTCTTGCCCGACCTAATTATGACAACAGGTTTGGCGATTCCATGTTGGGCTTCTGGCAAAACTGGAGCTTTGAGTACACAATACCGGAAGAGGATCTGCGCTGGATCGGTGAGGATGTGTTCCCCCAAGAGTATTTCTTCAACGGTCGCGGCTATTCCTCTACAGGATTTCAGCTGGAGTGGCTTAAAAACTTGGAACGCATTACGGATTGGATAGAGTGCTCAATCGAGATGGAAAAATGACTCATTCAAAAACCTGACGGAAAAGACATGGGGATCTGTCCATAAATTATGTATACTGTTTTTTCAAATTTTTTCATGAGTGAAAACAGATCAGGATTATTCGGAGAAAGGAATATCTGCCATGCCTTCTATTACAACAATACAGGAAAAATACATGAAAGAAGCCTTGAAACAGGCAAAGAAGGCGTATGCCTTAGGCGAGGTGCCCATCGGCTGTGTCATCGTACATGAGGGTAAGATCATCGGCAGGGGATATAACCGCCGCAACACGGACAAGAATACCTTGTCCCATGCGGAAATTACTGCCATCAACAAAGCGAGCAAGAAGATCGGAGACTGGAGACTGGAAGACTGTACCTTGTATGTGACATTGGAACCCTGCCAGATGTGCGCAGGCGCCATTGTGCAGGCTCGGATTCCCGAGGTTGTCATGGGCTGTATGAACCCCAAGGCGGGATGCGCAGGTTCTATCCTCAATATTCTTGACATGCCGGAATTCAACCATCAAGTCGCCGTGACAAAAGGCGTGCTGGAAGAGGAATGCAGCCGGATGTTAAAAAATTTCTTTACTGAGCTCCGGGAACGCAACAAGATAGAAAAAGAACTGCGCCGTCAAAATGACAGCGCAGCATCTCACTCGTCTTATTCTTCAATATAAGTAGGTGCATTCTTAGGACTCTTCCCCTTGATCACATGATGGTAATATGCATAAGTCATAGGAGTGTCAGCCTTCATCACATCCGCATCCACCACCTTGCCCAAGAATACGGTATGGGTGGAAGTCTCCATCTTGTCTATCACCTCGCACACCACATAGGCACAGGCATCCGCCACCACCGGCATACAACCCTTCAAGGTCTGCTCGATCCCCTCGAATTTATCCTTGTCCTTACCACTCCAAAACCCAAAGGCACCAATAATGCCCGGATCGGATTTCTCCCCCAGAATCGAAAGGGCGAATCTCCCGTTCTCCTGAATGCATTGATTCGTATAATTGTCATGATTGATGCTCACCGCAATCGTAGCCGGCTCCGACGTAATCTGCATTGCGCTGTTGGCCGTGCATCCCGTAGCCCGCCCGTGATCCCACGTGGTCACCACATACACTCCATAAGACATATTGCGAAAGGCATTTTTATTCATTTCCATCATCAATCCTTTCTCTTTATTCTAGTTGTTGCACCATTTATTAAATTCCTCGTCCGTGCACTTCACATAATGGCTTCCTGACACCAAATGCTCTGTCCCCAGATTATAGTCGATCCCCGAGGTCTTGTAATCATAGCTGACTGCCACGCGCTGTTTCTCCACCTTGGGATTCGGCGCCGGGATAGCAGACAACAGACTCTTCGTATACGGGTGAATGGGATTTTCAAAAATCTCGTCCTTCGTGCCCGTCTCCAAAAGATGTCCCAAATGCAACACGCCGATACGATCCGAAATATATTTGACCATGGACAAGTCATGGGCGATAAACAGATACGCCGCACCCGTCTCCTGCTGAATATCTTTCATCAGATTCACAACTTGGGCTTGAATGGACACATCCAAAGCAGAAATACATTCATCCGCAATGATCAGCTTGGGATTCATAATAAGCGCTCTGGCGATTCCCACACGCTGTCTCTGTCCGCCGGAGAACTGGTGAGGAAAGCGAGTCGCATGCTCGGGGGACAACCCCACCTTTGCCAGCAGACTCTTGATCTTCTCCTCCCTCTCCGCAGAGGACTTATACATACGGTGAATGTCCAAACCCTCCCCTATGATATCCCCTATTTTCTTGCGGGGATTCAGGGAAGCCATGGGATCTTGGAAAATCATCTGCATCTGGGTGCGCAGCGCTTTGTTGGCGTCTTTATTCAGTCGACCGCTGATATCCGTGCCATTAAAGATAATCTTGCCCGCGGTGGGATCATAAAGCCGGATGATACTTCTGCCGATGGTAGACTTACCGGAGCCAGATTCTCCAACCAGACCGTAAGTTTCACCTGGGTAGATATCAAAGCTTACATTCTCCACGGCTTTCACGGTAAATTGGCTGCTCACCTTAAAATATTGTTTTAAACCCTCCACGTGAAGCAGAGGTTCCGCGTTTGTGGTTTTATTCTCATTCGCCATAGCCTTCTGCCTCCTTCTTCATGCGCTCGATACGGGTTCTTAACTCCTCCGGCATCTCCACCTTGGGAGCTCTGGGATCCAAAAGCCAGGTTGCCGCATAATGGGTGTCACTGATTTGAAACATAGGAGGATCCGCTTTATCGTCCACTTCCAATGCAAAACGGTTACGGGGCGCAAAGGCGTCTCCCGCTTTCTCATGCAGCAGATTGGGCGGGGAACCGGGAATCGTGTAAAGCCTCTCGTCATCCGTATCCAAATCCGGCATGGCGGACAACAAGCCCCAGGTATAGGGATGGCGGGGATCATAAAATATCTCGTCAATAGCGCCCTTCTCCACGATTTTACCGGCATACATGACATTCACATAATCAGCCACCTTTGCGACCACACCCAGGTCATGGGTGATATAAATTACAGAAATACCTCTGGTTTCCTGTACTTTGCGAATCAACTCAATAATCTTGGCCTGAATCGTGACGTCCAACGCCGTGGTGGGTTCGTCACAAATCAACAAATCCGGATTACATGCCAGAGCAATAGCGATGACCACACGCTGTCTCATACCGCCGGAAAGCTGGTGGGGATACTGCTTCATACGCTTCTCGGCATCCTCTATGCCCACCTCTTTGAGAAGCTGCACCGCCCTATCCCATGCTTCCTTTTTGGGCGTCTTAAAATGCCAGATCATTCCCTCCATAATCTGTTTGCCAATATTCATAGTAGGATCCAAGCTGGTCATGGGATCCTGAAACACCATGGCAATACGCTTGCCGTTGATATGCTTGCGAATCCACTTTTTATCCTTTTGCAAAATGTCAATCGTCTCCGGAGAGCCATCTTCATGATGATAGGAAAATTCTATCTGCCCCCCCGTCACTGTCGCGTTAGATGCCAATATTCCCATAGCCGCCTTCATAGTAACAGATTTACCGGAGCCGGACTCTCCCACAATGGCAACCGTCTCACCTTTGAATAAATCAATGTCCACGCCGCGGATGGCATGTACCGGTCCCGCCGTGGTGCGAAAGGTGATATCCAGATTACGTACCTTTAGAATTTGTTCTTTTGCTTCCGCCATACTTCTATCTCCTCTCACCTTTTACATTTCTTTCATTTTCGGGTCAAGCGCTTCCCTCAAACCATCCGCCACCAGATTAAAGCTAAGCATCAACAATGCCATCACCACGATAGGCGGGATAATCTGGAAAGGATGGGTGGTAAAGCTGTTATAACCTTCTGAGATCAGAGATCCCAAGGAACATTGAGGCACCGGAATTCCCAGACCCACAAAGCTTAAAAATGCCTCTGTAAAGATTGCTGTAGGGATGGAAAACATCACCTGGGTGATGATAGGTCCGATAATATTGGGCAATACCTCTCTAAATATAATAAAGAAACTGCCTGCCCCCAAGGTGCGGGAGGCCAGAACAAATTCCTGCTCTTTCAATTTTAACATGGACGCGCGGGCAATACGGCTCATGCCTACCCATTCTGTCAGCATCAACGCACAGATGATGGTCAGCATACCGGGCTTCAGCACCAAAAGCAGCAGCGTGACAATCACCAGTCTGGGAATGCCGTTTGCAATCTCCAGAAGACGCTGCATCACAATATCCACCTTGCCGCCAAAATAACCGGAGATCAAACCGTAACTCATACCGATCAACATATCAATAATGGCAGCCGCCACCGCGATAATCAAAGATACTCTCGCTCCGGACCATGTACGTGTCCAGATATCGCGTCCGAAATTATCACTGCCGAACCAGTAATATACGGTATCCAATCCTTTCTCCGTATAATAGTTCACAATCTTGGTGCCTGTAGTGGTGCTCATCTTCTCATTGCCGTTCAAAATTCCAAGATTCTCCAATCCGGGCACCCTGGGCGCAAAATTTTTCTGACTGAGATTCTGTTCCGAATAGGTATATTGATTCATACCGGGACCCACGGCCGCCATGATGGTAATCACCACGATCAGAACCAATCCCACCACCGCACTAACCTTGCGAAAATAACGAATCAGCACATCCTTCCAGAAATTCTGTGCCGCAAAATTTTCATCAATGGTAATCGCGTCACCGAGATTTTTCAGTTTAAAATCCGCATCTGTCGGTACATAAGGAGCCTTTGTGACAACTGTATCTGCTACAATACTTTTATCCATCTTTCTAGTCTCCTTTCTTTGCCAGTCGAATTCTCGGGTCTATAATGCCATACAGGATGTCCACCACAAGCATAATGAGAATATACATTGCCGAGTAGATAAAGCTCAGGGAAATGACCACATTGTAATCATTGGACTGAATGGCATTCACCAACAGGCTTCCCACTCCGGGAATTGCAAAAATCTTCTCCACCACCAGGGAACCTGTCATCAAATCTACAACCAAAGGGGCGAGAACAGTGATAATGGGAATCAAGGCATTTCTCAGCGCATGTCGTATGATCAATGCTGAACCGGAGATTCCCTTGCTCTCCGCCAAAAGCATATAATCGCTCCCCAGCACCTCCAACATCTCGCTTCGGGTAAACCGGGCGATGGACGCCATGGTAAACATGGACAACGACAAACTGGGCAGCACGCTGGATCCGAATATGTCATTTTTGCTGAATAGCTGCGGGAACCACCCCAGCTTAAATCCCAGCGTATAACTCAAAGCCAGCGCAAACACATAAGAGGGAACCGACACACCGATAACGGATATCACGGTTGCAAGTGAATCCCAGATAGTATCATGCTTCAAAGCGGCAATTAATCCCAATATTAATCCTACCAAGGCTCCGATTCCCACGGCACAGCCTCCGATTCTGATGGATATGGGAAGTCTGGATTGTATCAACTGCGAGATCGGCGTGTTCTTGGAAATATTATAGCTCACACCCAAGTCGCCTCTCAGCATCCCCCCCACATATTTAAAGAACTGTGTCACGATAGGCTGATCCAAGCCATATTTGGCATAGAGCGCCTCCTTCTGATCCACTGTCAGCTTCTCGTCATTAAAAGGTGAACCAGGCATCAGTTTCATCAGAATGAACAATACAAGCAGTATTGCAAGCAAGGTAAAAAATGAGGTTAAAACCCTTTTGAATATGTACTTCTTCACTTTTGGCCTCCTTGTTAGAAAATTCAGGCCGCACTAAAGTTGTCCTCAGCACGGCCTGATCAATTGTTCACGGAAATTATTTAGCTTTCACTGCACTCTTGTAAACACGGTTGAGCGCTACGGGATGGAACTCCACACCGGTAACACTGGAAGACATCATTTCCGCATTGCACTGTGTATAGAGAGGATAGATTACCGCCTCATCCATCACCAGCTTCTCTGCGTCATACAGTCTTGCCCAACGACCCTCGGGATCTGTGCAGAGCGCACCTGTGGTACACTCAGCGATAATCGCATCATACTCGGCATTGCTCCACAGACCATAGTTATTGTTGTTGTCTGTAATCCACATGCCAAGATATGTCATAGGATCGGCATAGTCGGGACCCCAACGGGTCAGACCCAGCTGGAAGTTGCCATTCTGCAGATCCTCAACTCTCTGCTTCTTGGGCTCCACCTTCAAGGTTACAGTCAAACCGGGAAGCGTGGTCTCCCACTGCTCTTTCAACACCTGTGCAACCTTCTGGGGCGCATCATCAGCATCCACCACCATCTCGAAGGACAATGTGCTGACACCGAGCTCCTCAAGCCCTGTTGCCCAGTACTCAGCAGCCTGTGCGGTATCATACGCACATACATCAGAATATCTGCTCTGATCCCCTGCATAATCAGAACCGTCAGGACCTGCCGCAAAATCCATGGGAACCGCAGTGTAGGTTGCCTTGGAACCATCCTTCAACACATCATTTGTGATGGCGTCACGATCGATTGCCATCGTCATAGCCATACGAATATTCTCATTTGCAAGCTCAGGCACCGTCCCCATATTAGGGCTCACATACCACAGATAACCTGCACCAATGGTCGTGAACTCAGGGTCATCTTTCACCTGATCAACCTGCTCGCCATTTACCAAAGTGGTATCCAGCTCACCTGTCTGGTAGCTCATCAACGCCTGCTGGGAATCCTGAATTACCTGATAATTCAGACCTGGAAGCTGTACTCTGGCAGCATCATAATAATCCGGATTCTTGGTGAGATGGAATGCGGTTGCAGCGGGCTCATAAGAGTCCAGGATGAACGCGCCGTTAGAAAGCACCGTTTCAGGGCTGGTCGCAAACACATCACCACAAGAATTAAAGAATTCCTCATTGACAGGATAATATGTAGGGAAGTACATCAAGGACAGGAAATAGCTGACAGGAACATTCAGCTGAACCTCCAATGTCTTCTCGTCCACAGCGGTAACACCCAGCTCGCTCTTGTCCTTCTCGCCTGCAATGATCGCTTCAGCGTTTACCACCTGGCCAATATCGCTCAACATATAGGAATACTCGGAAGCAACTGCGGGATCTACCGCTCTCTGCCATGCAAACACAAAGTCTGCCGCCGTCACAGGCGTTCCATTACTCCAATTGGCATCCTGACGGATGTGGAAAGTATAAGTCTTACCATCCTCAGAAATCTCATAGGACTCGGCAAGGGCATTGACAGCCGTACCGTGAGCGTCCATCTGCATCAAACCATCCGTAAAGCACGCGATTACCTCAAAAGAAGTACCGTCTGTCGCCTGCTGAGGATCCAGGGACTCAACAGGGGTCTCAAGCATAACGTTCAAATCGGAACCGCCTGCCGATACAACTTGTCCGCCGTTCCCGTTGTTCTCCCCGGAACCGGAAGACCCTTGGCTGTTGTTATTGTTGCCGGAACCGCCACAGCCAACAAGACCGACCATCATGGCAGCCGCAAGAACTACAGCCAAAACTGTGTTTCTCTTTTTCATAATTTTCTCCTCCTTAACAAAAATAGACGCAACACGAGTATTATTGTATACCGTACTTTTGCGTTATAATGGAGTTTACCACATCACCATGATAAAATCAAGGGATTTTTGAATTTATCCAAGACTTGACAATTAGCCAAGAAAACGCTACACTATAAAAGCCGTGCACGTCGGACACCTGCCTCCGATGATGAAATTCGGTCTCACGCAATGGGAATCCGCGAACCGTGTCAGGTTGGGAACAAAGCAGCACTAAGCGGAATCTCTCATGTGCCGCGAGGCAACCGGGTGGAGTCGGAGGTAAGGGCCACGTGTACGGTTTTGATATGTCTGAAACAACGAAAATAGAGGAAATGACAGAAATGATGAAGATTTTACAAGACTGCTGCCTGTGTCCCCGGGACTGCCATGTAAACCGCCTTTCCGGTCAGGCTGGCCGTTGTGGTCAGACAGGAGTGCTCATAGCGGCGAGGGCTTCCTTGCATTTCTGGGAAGAACCCTGTATCTCCGGCACGAACGGCTCCGGCACGGTCTTCTTCTCCGGATGTAATTTGGGCTGTATCTACTGCCAAAATTATCACATTGCACAGGAATCCGCTGGAAGAGAAATCTCTGTGGGCAGACTTGCAGAAATCTTTCTGGAACTGCAGGAAAAAGGAGCCCACAATATTAATCTTGTGACTCCCACGCATTTTATTCCACAGATTGTGCAAGCCCTTGTAACTGCTAAGGATCAGGGGTTGGTCATTCCTATTGTCTACAACACTGGAAGCTATGAGAAGGCAGATTCCCTGCGCCTTTTGGACGGCCTGGTGGATATCTATCTCCCGGATTTAAAATATTACTCTTCCGAATTAAGCGCCCGCTTTTCCAACGCTCCTGACTACTTCCCAATCGCCACAGCAGCCATCGCGGAAATGTATCGCCAAACGGGATCGCCGGTATTTGACCAACAATCAGATTCCGCCAATACACCTCTTTTACGGCGGGGCGTCATCGTGCGACATCTACTTCTCCCCGGGCAAGTCAAGGATTCCAAGAAAATTTTGCGTTATCTTCATGACACCTACGGCGACAATATCTATATCAGCATTATGAGCCAGTACACCCCTTTGCCCCAAGCGAGCGCCATTCCCGAATTAAACCGCAGAGTCACCCCGGAGGAATATGACCGCTTACTACTTTTTGCGGAACGCATCGGCATCCGCAACGGATTCCGTCAGGAAGGCTCTGCCGCCGAGGAAAGTTTTATCCCCGAATTCGACGGACAGGGATTATAGCTCCACAGGTTCAAATCCCAGTGGATATTAAATATCCACTGGGATTAGATAGAATCCAAAATCTCCCTCCGACGCCGGTTCGGATTCGCACTCAAAACCCTCAAAACCAAACATGATCGCCGTTCTTTTCTCCTTGTCAAACAGATGTCCCGGCACTCCTATGTAGTAGCGCGCATTGCCGCGCTGAACCACCCTTGTAAGAATCAGATAATGATGTGTATAGTATCCGTGCAGCAAAAAGCTATTGTTCACCAGCTTGTAAGACTGCCCGGACAATACGACAAAATCACTCAATCCGAAGGAGAGGTATTCCCGCTCATCCGAAAACGGACAGGTATGGGGATAGATAGCGCATAATTGGCTCCATTTATCCTCCTTAAAAGCAGCCTGAATTCCATCCACGGCTTTTATCTCCTGAGGCTGAAACCCGCTGACATCAGACTGTTTCGCTTCTGATTCCGGTTCAAATTCCAGGATGGATTCCTGACCTGTTTCAGGTTCTTGCATGACCTCTGCACGAATTTCTGATTCCTGCTTTACTTCTGTATCAATTTCTAGTTCCCGCGTTACCTCCGCATCAAGTTCTGCTTCTTTCTTTACCTCTGCATCAAATTCCGCTTCGGGTTTTACCACAGAGTCCCGTGTTGACTGCGGTTTTCCCCACAGGCAGCGAATCTCTTTTCCTTCAGAAATGGGGATACGAATCCCCTGCAGCAGCTCATACCTCAACCCTTGTCCATCCAGACTATGGCTGTCCAATCCCTCCAAATAGGTCTTGATGCCCCCGTCCGCCAGCTGCAGCTTGCAGAGCTCCTGCTCCTGCCCGTCGCCGATCAACAGAAGCGGCCTTGTAAAATGATCCTTGCGATATAATCCGCTCACCTGCAGACTGATATTACATATGTCGCCCCGCCTCTCAAGCTTCACAAAGCCTGCTCCCCGACTGCGCTGCCCGTTTTCCATATAATCCAAGTATTTGATTTGGCGGTCATATTCCGCCACCCACCCGGTTTGTCCAGAATACATAAAAATCCCCCCAATATACATTTAGCAACGATCCGGAACCATTCACAAAATGCTGCTACAATTAATATATATTGGGGGAAGTCCTATTTATTCCACATTTTCCAAATATTTCATATAATTTACTACCATCAAAGCGATCTTAAAGGTCAAAGCATCATCAAAACTGCGCAAATCCAGCCCTGTGACCTTTTGAATCTTTTCAATGCGGTACACCAGGGTATTGCGATGCACAAACAGCTGTCTTGAAGTCTCCGACACGTTGAGATTGTTCTCAAAGAACTTGTTCAGGGTATTTAAAGTCTCCTCGTCCAAATCGCTGGGAATGTCATCACCGAAAATCTCCTGAATGAATAATTTACATAAATTCACCGGAAGTTGGTAAATCAATCGCCCGATTCCCAACGCGCTGTAGGCAGCCACATTTTTCTCCTCATAGAAAATCTTGCCCACGTTCAGCGCCATCTTGGCTTCCTTATAGGATTTGGACACATCCTTCAGCTCCTGCACCACCGTGCCATAAGCCACGCGCACGTTGGTCATCGCCTCCGCACTCATCATATCCACAATCGTGTTTGCCACATCCGCCAATGCCTTGGGACTATGATTGTCCGCCAGCGCCTTAATCAGAATCACATTCTCCTCATCCACCGATGTAATATAATCGCCTGCCTGAGCAGAAAACATCCCTTTCAAAAGCTCTGTAGCGATTCCGTCTTTTTCCTGCTTGGTCTCCACCAGAAAGACCGCCCTGGGCATACTCGCCTCCACATGCAATTTTCTGGCGCGATTGTATATATCCACTAATAGCAGATTGTCCAACAAGAGATTCTGGAAAAAATTATTCTTGTCATACCGCTCTCTATAGGCAATGGACAGATTGCGCAGCTGACTGACCGCAATCCTTCCCACCATATATGCATCATCACTCATGCCCTTGGCCACAATCACATACAAAAGCTCTCCATTATTCAAAACCTTCATCAAGTGATTGTTACCAATGACCTGGCTGTCCGCGGGAGACTGTGCAAAACTGGTGATCAGCGATTCCTGTATATCCCCGTTCTCCGCTGTGCCCGCCACCAATGCTCCTGTGGGTTCATACACGTTCAGATCCACCTTTGTGATCGCTTTCAACTCGTCAATACTGTTTTGTATTACCTGATTGGAAATCATATTTCCTCCATAAAAAGAGGGTGCCGTCTCCAGCACCCTCGATTGATCGTCTGCATAGGAGCAACCTATGTACCACGTTGCCCGTTATTGGGACTAGTTGGTGATAATCTGCTCTGTCTCCTTGTCAAATACATGGATCTTCTCTACATCCAAAGCAAATCTTATAACATCACCAGGTCTTGCATTCGTGCGGGCATCTACCCTTGCAGTAATAGGGAAGTCGTCCAAATCAAAGTACAGATAAACTTCTGCACCAAGCAGCTCGTATACCTTAACGGTAGACTCAAACACGCTGTCAGGAGATGACTCGATATGCATCTCGGAATCATATACATCCTCAGGACGGATACCGAAGGTTACAACTCTTCCATCATAACCGCCGTCAATCAGCTTCTTGGACTTAGCAGCGGGAAGAGGAATTACCTTTCCGCCAATTTCCAGACCTGCACTATCGCCGTTTACTCTAACGGTTGCATCCAGGAAGTTCATCTGAGGGGAACCCATGAATCCTGCAACGAACAGGTTCTGGGGCTTGTCATAAAGGTTCTGAGGAGTATCAATCTGCTGTACGATACCATCCTTCATAACAACGATTCTGGTACCAAGGGTCATAGCCTCGGTCTGGTCATGGGTAACGTAGATGATGGTGGTACCCAGTCTTTGATGCAGCTTTGCAATCTCAATTCTCATCTGCACACGCAGCTTTGCATCCAAGTTGGACAAAGGCTCATCCATCAGGAACACCTTGGGGTTACGCACGATTGCACGACCCATGGCAACACGCTGTCTCTGACCACCGGACAAAGCAGCGGGCTTACGGTCAAGGAGGGGAGTCAGGTCAAGCACCTTAGCTGCCTCTTTTACCATCTTGTCGATCTGATCCTTGGGAACCTTTCTCAGCTTCAAACCAAATGCCATATTGTCATATACAGACATATGGGGATACAGAGCATAGTTCTGGAATACCATTGCAATATCTCTGTCCTTGGGCTCTACATCATTTACAACTCTGTCACCAATCTTCAACTCTCCGGAAGAAATATCTTCCAGACCTGCAATCATACGAAGTGTAGTGGTCTTACCACATCCGGAAGGACCTACGAAAATAATGAATTCCTGATCCGCAACTTCAAGGTTGAAATCCTTAACGGCCTCGAAGCCATTGGGATATACCTTGCATACATTCTTTAAAGATAAACTTGCCATTGGTATAAGCTCCTTTCATGTGTATCTTTTTAATTAATCAAAGTATATCGGAATTATTTCACAAATTCTATACTACTATTTCACAAATTTTTTTAGCCAGATTGTAAAAATTGCTTATCAATCCACTGTGTTTCGGACATCCGTGACAAGTTACACAAAAAACTTGCCATTTCTTAGTCATTTTGACCAAGGTTGATGCTTTCATCTATTTCATCCTTGAAAATCCTCTCGTCCTCGCTCTCCTCAGCCTCGCTCTGTTCCCCGTCGTTTTGTGCCAGAATCTTTTCCTCAAGACTCAAAAAGAAATTATTATAGAGCTTGGCCGACAAAAGAGCCGGCAAAGAAAAACAAAAAACAAATATTAACGGAAAGATATGTGGAAAGAAATACAGCATCACAAGGGGAATCACATAGAGAACCACCATCAGCACCGTCCTGGGAAACTGAAAAACGCTAAACACAAAGGCATTCCATATCGTGCGCCTGACAGAGTTAGCAAACTTCGCCTGCACGGGAAACACAAACATGAAAGTAAACAGCACCAACGCCGCGGCAGCAATAATCAATATCTTCATGACCTTGCTTTCCCCCAAGTTTGTGTTCATCATAATGCGGTAGTCCGTCCCAATCACCGCCGCCACCAGCAAAAAAAAGCACCATATGATCGTTGACTGCCCGAAATTGTCCTTAAACGATTTGAAAAATCCCTTTGTGATATAACACTCCTCGCCCCTCACGATCTTAAGCGCCATGTAATTCAATGCTGTCAGGGACGCTCCCGCCGTGATGATGGGGATACAGCAAACCATGGTCAGGATGTTCAGCCACATGAGATCCGCCATTTTACTCAAAAACTGTATCAAAGGTCCATCAATATCCAAAAATTTCATTGCCCTTCATTCCTTTCAGAAATATTTTTCCATGGAGGTCACGCGGATACCGCCGACCTCTTCCTCGGGCCTCACAATCTGAAAACCGATTTTCCGGTAAAAATTCACCGCATAGGGCGCCGCCTTCAAAGACATATAATGCTCCCCCGCCTCATTTTTCAAATACGTACAAAACCGCTCCATCAGATTGCGCCCAATGCCCCGCATATGATATGCCTCGTCCACGAACAAGAGGGAGAGATGATTGCGATTGCGCACAGATGCCGCCCCCACCACCTGATCTTGATCCAAGGCCACCATCATCTGATATTCTCCCCGTAAAAAAGAATGAAACAGCTTATCATCCGTAATGAAATTCAGGAAATTCTCTATTCCCTCCTGGGTATAATCCGACGCCTCAAACCGCAAAAAAGTACGCCAGATCATTTTCATTGCCGGTTCCCATTCCTCTGCCTTGGCCCAGCGAATTGTGTAAGGAAAATCTATCTGGTTCATAATGTTTTCCCGGAAATCCTCGGCATGATCCAGCTATAAATATCCTGCATCACCGTGTCTTTATCCGCCTCATTTAAAATCTCGTGTCGATCCCCGTCGTATAATTTCATCGTCATATCCTTCATTCCAAGCTCTTCCAGAGAATGATACGCAAGCTTCACACCTTCTCCGGAATTGCCCACCGGGTCATCAGCCCCCGCAACCCAGAACAGCGGAAGCTCCTTGGGAACTTTTTCCAGATTCTCCCTGTTCTGAACCCGGGAGATCAGCTCGAAGACCGTCCTGAATCCATTGACCGTAAATTTAAATCCACAGAGCGGGTCGGCATTGTACTTGTCCACGTTTGCTTCATCCCGGCTCAGCCAGTCGTTGACAGTCCGCAGATCCTTAAAACCCTTGTTATAGGAGCCGAATGCCATCGCATTCACCATCTTCGCCTCATGCTTTCCACCCAGAAAAAAATTCTGCACAGCAGTCACCGCCTTACCGAATCCCAGAACCACAGGAGGCTGCGCACCCGTACCCATGATAATTGCTCCCTGAATACCCGTGCCATATCTACAGATATAATTGCGCAAGATAAAAGACCCCATACTATGCCCCAAGATAAAATAAGGCACTCCGGGATATAACTCCTGTGTCATCTTTTTCAGGCGATGCACATCCCTCACCACCACCGTGGCGGGGTCACGCTTACAGAAATATCCGTAAGTGCCTCCCTCCGTCACAGTCTTTCCATGTCCCAGGTGATCGTCACCTGTCACCACAAATCCTCTGTCCGTAAAAAAACGTGCCGTCTCTTCATAACGTTCGATATATTCCGCCATGCCATGGATAATCTGCAAAACTGCCACAGGCTTGCCATCCACCAGCGCCTCATTCTCCGGCTCATAGCGGAGCGCGTGTATTTTGCTCTCCCCGTCCCGGGATGCAAAATAAACTTCCGTCTTTTTCATAGGCTTTCCCCCAACGATTAACAGATCTCCGCTCCCGCGGGCATCTCCTTCTCCGGCTTCATCAATGCCAGATTGCCTTCCGCGTCCTCCGCACACAGAAGCATCCCCTCTGAAACCACTCCCGCCAGAGTTGCGGGTTTCAGATTCACCAGCACCATCACCTTCTTGCCCACCATCTCCTCGGGGCTGTAATGTGCCTTAATTCCTGACACGATCTGCTTCACCTGGCTTCCGATTTTCACCTTGCTGCACAGAAGCTTCTTGGACTTGGGCACGGCCTCGCAGGCGATAATCTCACCCACCTGAAACTGCAGCTTGGCAAAATCATCATAACTGATCTCCGCCTTGGGCTCTATGTCAATGACATTCGTGTCATTTGTTTCCTCTTCGCCTGCCTGTTCCGCCTGGGCAAAAGCCATCTGCGCTGCACCAATCTCTTCCTCCTTTGCCAGAACCTCTTTCATGTCCAAACGGGCAAAAAGAATCTCCGGTGTATCCGTCACCTTGGTGCCGCTCTCATAGAGTCCAAACTCTTCCAGCCTGTCAAAATCCCTCAGTGACGTATTGAGCTGTTTTGCAATCTTCTGTGCCGTCTCAGGCATATAGGGCTCCAAAAGAGAGGCACCGATCACAATACCTTCCACCAGATTATAGAGCACCGTTGCCAGACGGTCAGACTTCGTCTCGTCCTTAGCCAACACCCAAGGCTCCGTCTCATCGATATATTTGTTGCAGCGCTTAAAAATACCAAAAATCTCCGTCAAGGCGTCCGCCACCCTGTGGGTCGCCATTTTATCCACAACCTTTGCGTAAGTTCCGGTGACAGTCTTTTTCAAATCCTCATCCGTCACGCTGTCCTCCGGAGTAAGCTGCGCTCCCTTGTCAGCCACCACGCCGCTAAAGTATTTGTTGCTCATGGAGATTGTGCGGTTCACCAGATTCCCCAATGTGTTGGCGAGGTCGGAATTGGTACGCTCCGCAATTAACTCCCATGTGACATTACCATCATTATCATAGGGCATCTCATGCAGCACATAATAACGCACCGCGTCCACGCCAAAAAAGTTCACCAAATCGTCGGCATACACCACGTTTCCCTTGGACTTGCTCATCTTGCCGCCACTCATGAGAAGCCAAGGATGTCCAAACACCTGCTTGGGCAGAGGCTCCCCCAAAGCCATGAGAAAAATAGGCCAATAAATCGTGTGGAACCGGATGATATCCTTGCCGATCAAATGCAGGTCGGCGGGCCACAGCTTCTTATACTGCTCGCTGCTGTTCCCTTCCGCGTCATAACCAATCCCTGTGATATAGTTGGTCAGCGCGTCAAGCCACACATACACCACATGCTTGTCATCAAAATCCACAGGAATCCCCCACTTGAAGGAGGTTCTGGACACACACAAATCCTGCAGCCCCGGCAGGAGGAAATTGTTCATCATCTCGTTCTTGCGGGACACGGGCTGTATGAACTCCGGATGTTCGTTGATATGCTTGATCAGCTTGTCCGCATATTTGCTCATACGGAAAAAATATGCCTCCTCCTTGGCAGGTTTCACCTCCCTGCCACAGTCGGGACACTTCCCGTCCACCAGCTGGGACTCCGTCCAAAAGGACTCGCAGGGCGTACAGTACAAGCCCTCATAGGCGCCCTTATAGATATCGCCCTGATCATACAGACGCTTGAAAATCTTCTGCACCTGTCTCTCGTGATCCTTGTCCGTGGTGCGGATAAACTTATCATAAGAAACATTCAACAGATCACAAAGGCCCCGTATCGTGCCCGCCACGCCATCCACAAACTCCTTGGGCGTAATCCCCGCCTCCTGAGCTTTCAACTCAATCTTCTGCCCGTGCTCGTCCGTTCCCGTCTGAAAAAAGACCTCATAACCCTCTTTCCTCTTAAAGCGACAAATGCTGTCCGCCAATACCACCTCATAATTATTGCCGATATGAGGCTTGCCGGAGGTATAGGCAATCGCCGTCGTAAGGTAATATTTACCTCGGTAATACTTCCCTTTATTTTCCATACTTAAACTCCTTTATATAGTTTATATAATAAAACAAAATTTTCACAGCCTTCCGGATAAAAATGGAATTATAAGAATCATAGTACAAAATTCGATTTGCGTCAACCACGCTGTGCAGATAAAGCATACCGCGTATCACGAGACAGGGCATAAACATGACGAAAAGATCAACAACCTCATCAACCGGATTCTATCAGAGCAGTTGAAAGAGGCGATACATATTATTAAGTTGAATTTAGATAATGCTAACATTTTTGGCTGAGTTGTCAAGTGGTTCATTCTTAAATTTTTATAAAATTTTTAGTCTATCCACTGCCTGTTCGCTATCACAGAACGGGGACAGTGGATAGTTTGTGACAGACGAAAGCCAAAAAGATGAGCGCGACAAATTCCCTTCGTTTTCAGTGCGCGGTCGATATAAGGAATTCTGTTCATTTTCCCGTTCCGATCCGTCCACACGCTGTTATTGGTCGCGTTCGCGTCGAATCTCCGCTTTTGACTCAGGTATTCCTCGCTTTGAAACATTTGTTCAAAGAAACTATACCCGTTGCATATTTCCATTTCCCTCAGTTCGTCAGCAATTTCTCTCATCTTTTTCTCCTATCTTGAAAATTTTATTAGTAATACATGTGTTTTTGGGGGTACGGGGGCTTGACCCCGAGTTTTTGATTCGCGTAGGCGAATCAAGAAAAAAAGATAAAGACAGTAGGGGGATAGGACTTACCCCTACTGTCATTTTGGTTTACGGCTTGAAGAACGTGCAAGGCTGGAATACCATGTCTTCCGTAATGAAGTGATATTTCAAAGCCTTTTCATATGATGCAGAGCTATGATTGGTAGGTTCACCATTCATCATATGTTGATCTGAGTGAGCACACCAGGCTTCCAATTCTTCGTCAGCCACACCATATACAAAAACTGGCATCATCTGACCGCAATTACAAACTCTGAACGCAATCGGCTTTTCAGGTACTTCCACTTCCACACCATTCATATGCAAAACCTTTTTGGGAGCTTCTACGTCATCGCCGTCGTCTGTGCCGTTGTCATCGGGCTTTGACTCTCCGGACTCGTCCTCGCCGTCGCCTCCTGTGGGATTGTCTTCACTGGAGCCTTCCGAGGGTTTCTCGCCTTCATTTGAGCCTTCGTTGGGCTTTTCACCTTCATCGGTCTTGCCTTCATCGGAGCCTTCCGAGGGTTTCTCGCCTTCACCGGAGTCTCCCGAGGGCTTCCCGTCCTCGTCAGGCTGTTCCACAATGTCCTTGTCGGTGATCGTGAAATTCACCTTGAAGCTTCCCGTGTAGCTGCCCTTTCCCTTAACCGTGACCACAGCTTTGTCGGAGATCTTCACGTTGTTCTTGTAGGCCAGCGTGTAGTCAACGCCCTTGACAAGCTGTTCCCCACGTGCATTGTAGAGCGTCACGTCGGGCTTCACCGCCTTCTTCGTGTATTTCACCATGATGGACTTGGACGCTTTGCCAAGCATGTCCTCACTCAATTTCACCTTGCCCACCTTGAAGCTCTTGGTGACCGTGCCGTAATAAGCACCCTTTCCTGTAAAGGATATCTTCGCCGTGCCGGCCTTCTTGTTGTTTGTGTAGGAAATATCGTAATCAGTGCCATATGTAAGCTCTTTGCCGGCGATCACAACCTTCACTTTGGACATATCCTGAGTCAGCTCGTTGCCGCAGTCATAGGTCTTGGCAGCGATACCCGTGATCTTTGCTTTGGTGATTTTTGTGCCGCCCGTGATCTGGAACTTTACTTCCTTTTCTCCAACGAACTTTCCAGTCCCCTCGATTCTCACGATACCAGTTCCGGAATCCACATTCTGCAAATAAGTGAGGCCACAACCTTCCGTCACGTCAACATTCTTATATTTGATACTCTTGATAACACCACTGGTAATGGGCTTTCCGGTATAGGGAACTTTGTTCACGGTCACTTTTACGGAAGACATGGGAACTTTCTTCGCAGGGTCGTACACATAGATTCGCTTAACGCATACGCCACTGTAATTACCTTTACCGATAACACAAATTCTGTACGTTCCGGTTCCGGTCATGCTGTTCACATTATTCCATTGTTCGTATTGCGTGTAGGAATTGTATGAATATTTCTGATATGCCAGTGTATAATCTTTGTTCAGCTTCAGTGCTTTCCCGTTTACCGTTACCTTGGTAGGCTTCGGGCTCTGTGCCGCATTGTTCGCTTTTACTTTCAGGTAAATAGACTTGACGCTCACGGTCGCGCCCAGCGTGTTCACGTCATTGTACATAACGTAATCAGTCTCACTCAGGAAATCGGACGATTCGTTATCTGTGTTTGCTGCTTTTGCGGTCAGTGCACTGTTATTCGACAGAACGATCGTCCCGGCGCTTGCCGTGAGAACAAGCATGGCGAGCACCCACGTGAACAGTTTTGCAATATGTGTCAAAATACCCTTTCCCATGTCTCTCCCCTCCGCTTACTGCACTCTTTCGCCACCGCGTTACATTCAGCGTGGTATGTGTTCCCGCCCTCTTGGTGTATCCAGTTCGGGTGCACCGCGCGCTTCTCGCACAGCTTCAGCAACTGCTCCCACAGATCGGCGTTCTTGGCGTACTTCCCGTCGTTCTTCACCCATTCATTCTTTTTCCAGTCCTCCGCCCAACCCTTCCGCAGGCCGTCGATCACGTATTTGGAGTCACTGTACAGCTCCACCTCAGATACCTCCTTAAGTTGCTCCAAGGCTTTGATGACTCCCATCAGCTCCATACGGTTGTTGGTAGTGTTGGGGACGGTACCACACATTGGATCTTTGTCCTTGTGATCCTCGTCCAGGATGCGAGCCGCCCATCCGCCCTGTCCGGGATTCCCGGAGCAGGCACCGTTCGCATAAATAATGACTGTTCCCATAAGAATACCTCCATTGTCTTTTTTTGCACCTTCATTTTACCCCCCCGAGCCGCTCTGTCAATCTTTTATTGACAGGGCGACGAAAACGAAAAAAGAAATAAATGTTTTGACATTCCGCACATTACCTGTTAAAATGACATACATATCTGGGACATCATCTAGAAAAAAGACATTTCATGGGACATTTTAAACCATTTCCAATCCCAATCCCACAATCTTCCAATTAATTCCCACAAAAGAAAGAGAGGATTTTACATGAACGACACCAACACGATTTTTGGTGCCCAGCTTTGGGACGAGATTTTCAAAGCCATCGTGGACACCATGCCGGAACAGCTTTTTCCGCTGTTCAAAGAAGTTTTCGGAAAAGAATACCCGCCAGGCACACCCATCCGGCTACTGGCGACAGAACATTCCACCTACCCGGACGCCCCGCAAGAGTCCCCCTCCTCAACGCTGATGGATATCGCTCTGCTAGTGGCGGACACCGATTACTACCATCTGGAATGCCAGATGCACAATGACCTGCAGATGGTTTTGCGCATGTTTTCCTATGACCTGCACTTTGCCCTGCAGCACACGTCTTCCCCCGATCCCGCGTCCGGGGAATTGACCATCCGCTTTCCACGCTCCGCTGTCGTCTATCCCGACCAAAACAACTCCCTCCCGGACTGTCTCCGCTGTCGCATTCTCTTTCCCGACCAGTCCGAACATATTTACCGGATTCCCGCTATCCGGGTGCAGTCCTACTCCCTTGAACAAATTCACGAGAAACACCTGAACCTCTTCCTCCCCTATACCCTCCTGCGCCTGAAACCGAGACTGAAACACGCCTCCCCCCTGACAAAAGAGGAATTGACAGCTTTCATAAATGAGATTATAGTAATCTTAGAAGAGGACATGGTTTTAGGTTATCTGACCAGACAGGAGTCCTACGACTATATCCAGCTGATTATCCACGCGTCAAAACATATCTTTCAAAACTACCCGGAACACCACAAGGAGGTGCTGCAAATGACCAAACCGTTGATTAAACTGCCCAGCGTTGAACTGCGCGAAACATTGGAAGCTTTGAACAAAATACAGGACGAATTGACTGCCAAAGCTGCGGAATTGGCTGATAAAAATGCTGAAATCGCCGACAAAGATGCTGAAATAGCCGACATTGATCAACAAATCTATGAAAGAAAACAGTATAAAGCAATCAAAGAGAAACTAATAAAATAAAAAT
>CAMWLG010000039.1 GCA_947175035.1 uncultured Lachnospiraceae bacterium
TCAACGTGGCCCGCCGGCTCACCATGAAAGTTTCCTGCCCGTCCTCCTTCAACAAAATATCTGATGCGTTTAGAATCGTGGCATCCACATAATATTCCTCGGACTCCTCATCATAGCTGTAAATGGAAATCTCGTACAACTTGCTGGAGATATTGCCATCCTCCATTACATATTGCCTTAACACCTGCGCCTTGCCGCTGTTTCCCTCGGGCATGACATAATCTTTCGGAATCAGGTAAAATTCCTTGTCCACAATGGCGGAATTGGGAATTTTAAGCCCCGTGTCATCATTGAGCAACAGTTCAATCTCCAGAAAACGGTCACTCACAAATGTAACCATGGAATTGGTAAAGGTCAATTGGATATAATGCTTGCCATCCCCGTTATTTAAAAGCTTCACAGCTCCCCACGACTCATACCTGTTCTTCAAAAACCGCACCTTGATATACTCCTCCGCCTCAAGCTGCGCCCCTCTCTGGGCATCCTCAATCGGAATGACAATCGACCAGCTCTCCTCCGTGGAAAGCTTGTAAGCGGGCGCTCCTGTCTCCAACAGCGTATTGGGCTTCATTTGGGATTTTTTCTCCTCATAGGCTTTCTTGTCGAAAATATCCTCCGTCACCTGTTCCGGTGTCAACCCTTCATATCCGTCCACCCAATAGCTCACAATGCCAGTCTTGGGCGCATAGCGCCGTTTTACTATATTTGCCGCTCCCGAGCCCGTGTTAATGCGGTCAATGCTCTCCAACATGTTCACATTCGCAAGCTTGATCACCGTGTTTTGGAGAGAAGTCTTGAAATCATACACCTCATAGAACTCCTGACTGTCAAAACCGTTGGAAAAATTCACCAGCTCGTTGCGAAACTCTAACAAATCCTTGTCGCTCAGCGTATTCTCCTCCTGATGCACATTCGCCAGTTCCTCATTCAGACGTCCCGTTTCATCCAAAATATACACCAGGTCATAAGCTGCCACACGCTCTCCCTCATTGGCGTAATAGCTAATGTACCCCGCCGAGTCGGTGGGCACCACGGTCTCTTCCCGAATCACCACTCCCCGATAGATATTGTTGGTGGCAAGCGCCCCCTTTTTGACCTCATATCGGACAATATGTCCCGTCTGAAAATAGAGAATGACACAGACAATCACATAAACAAAAATCACCGCAAAGATGATCATGCCGATGTTGAGATTCAAGGGCTTTCTGTATTTTTTTACTTTTGTCTGTCTGCTTGTCCGTCTTTCCCCGTTTTTTTTCGCCAATCCCAGTTCCTCCAAAAAACTCTATAATCTGCTGAAAAGCCCCGGGAATTCCGAGGCTTTATCTGATGCGTTATCGCTTATCGCTCTTAAATTCTTCATAATACAGGGGATACCGCGCTTTACAGAGACACAATAACTTTGTCCTTCAAGCTGTCAGGAAGCTCCGACTCATCCATGGAGATGCTGAGAATAAAATCAACCTTAAAATTCTCACTCATCTTGGAAAGCTTATCAACAACAGCACTGATATCCTGTCCCTCTAAAGCGGAAATCTTGAGGAAGCTGTCAAAATACATCTGCTGCAGGTCATGATCCTGAGATATGATGCCGCATACAAATCCAATAAACTCACTGCTGTTCTCTATCATGTACTGTGATACATCAATCAGACGAACCTTGTTGTTCAGTTCATACATATGCTTGGTGCTTTTATCCAAATATACAATATTGCCTGTAATATCCTTGACCTCGCTGTTCACCTTATCCAATAAATGTTTTGTCTTGCCCTTTCCCTTCTTGCCAACAATTAACTGAACCATTGGTATCCCTCCTGTTGTATATTATAGTATAAGGACTGCCTTAATATATTTCTATTATAATTTATTCCCTGTTAAAAAACAACTACTATTTGTTGATTTCGTCTAAAAGCAGTGTCATTTGTTCATATAGATAGTCATTTGACTCCGCTCTCAGAATTACGGATATATACGGCGCACCGCCAGTATCCCGGGAAAGCAGGATCAGACAATGTCCGGCAGCATTGGTGGTTCCGGTCTTGCCGCCGATGACACTCACGTTCGTCGGTGCTTGGACATCTCCCTTAAGAAAGCGGTTTGTGGTATTGTAATTTACTGTCTTCTCATTCCCTCTGCCGTCATAATATGTCGTCTGATAGCTTGTCTTTTGAATAATCTCGCTGAAAGTCTCGTATTTGACCGCCTCGTTAAAAATCAAATACAGGTCGTAGGGCGTGGTGTAATGCTCCTCATTCGTCAACCCATGGGCATTGGCAAAATGGGTATTGGTAGCCCCCAGCCGCTTCGCCTCATCGTTCATCATCTCCACAAAATGATCCACGCTCCCGCCGATATTCTCCGCAATCAAATTCGCCACGTCATTAGCCGAATACATGAGCAGAATATGTAAAGCCTGGGCCAAAGTCATGGTATCTCCGCTTTTTAGACCGCACAGCTGTGCCCCCGACTCCGTGATCTTCACAGCGTCCGTGGCAGTAAGCGTCTGATCCAAAGAACCGTTCTGCAGCGCCACCAACGCCGTCATTACCTTGGTGAGGCTTGCGGGATAGAGCTGTTCATGGGCATTTTTTGAGTATATGACACTCTTGTCATTCAGGTCAAAAAGTACCGCCGCCTCCGCCTTCGCCATATCCACGGCCTCGCTATCCATGATATCCCCGTCAACCACGCATAAATCAGCGGCAAAGGGGGTAGCAGAGCCATACGCCTGCCCCACAGTGACATTAAAACTGCTCACTTTGGCGGCCGATTGATACTCCATGTCATATTTCAAGCTGCCACAGCCAGTAAACACAGAAACCAGAAGACACACGCCCGCCAAAAGGACTGCCAGTCTTCCCCGATATATTCTTTTTTTCATGTTGTGGTTTACCACCACTCTACTTGTACATCTCACGCCACTCCAAGTCTCCTCTGTCAAGAGCTTTAATCAACAGCTCCGCGCTGGCTAAATTGGTCGCCAACGGTATATTGTACATATCACAAAGCCGGAACACATTGTTCACATCCGGCTCGTGCGTCTTGGGATTCAACGGATCCCTGAGAAAAATCACAAGGTCTATCTGATTGTGTTCAATCTGGGCGCTCACCTGTTGTTCCCCTCCAAGATGCCCCGCCAGATACTTGTGTATTGACAGATTCGTGACCTCCTCTATCAGCCGCCCCGTGGTGCCTGTGGAAAATAGATCATTTTTACTCAGAATCCCCCGATAAGCAATGCAAAAATTTTGCATCAGTTTCTTTTTGGCATCATGCGCAATCAAAGCAATATTCATAAGCTATCCCCTCTTCTACCTTCCTTTCTCAGCGGTGCCCTTTACCGCTTTTCCCCCTTTAGATTGTCTGCCCGGGACTGCGCCCGGACTGAAGCCGCACGTTCAGGACAAAACCTATGCCCATAAGACAACTCATCAACGAAGTCAGACCATAACTCACAAACGGGAGCGGAAGCCCTGTATTCGGCAGGATAAATGTGGTCACACCAATGTTGAAAAACCCCTGGAACGCAATTAACCCACCTATGCCGGCGGCAATAATCCTGCCTGCCATATCCTTTGCCCTTCTTGCAATGGATACGCATTCCAGTGCCGTCCCCATCATCAATACAATGACAACAACACAACCCTTAAAACCGAATTCCTCGCCAATCACGGCAAAAATAAAATCTGTCTGCGCCTCCGAGATAAAATCACCGTTTTTCACAGACGTGATCTCATTGTTCTTGTACCCCTTTCCGTCCAACTGTCCGGAACCAATCGCCATGACGGAATTTAACTGCTGGTAAGCCCCCGTTGTGGCATACTCTTCCGGATTGATGAAGGAAAGGATTCTGTTCTGCTGGGACGGGGTCAAAATCGTCTGATCCGGCTGCACCGCGATAGATACCACAACAATCAACGCAGGAATCCCCACGGCCAAAGCCCCCAGAATATATTTCCAACTGATGCCCCCCGCAAAGAGAATGACACAGAAGATGACCAACAACATAATACTGGTGGACAAATCCGGCTGCTCATAAATCAATACCCAAGGTCCTGCCACCAGAATAATACATGCTGCCAGAATCTTTAAGCTGTTCAACTTCTCCTTATATTTCATAATAAACTGTGCAAAGAATAAAATCAATAAAATTTTCGCAGTTTCTGAAGGTTGAAATGTGATAGACCCTATTTCCACCCACCGCTGCGCCCCTTTATGCTCCTCGCCCATGAACATAACCATGGCCAACAGAACGATATTACCCGCATAGATCAGCCAATACAAACGCAATATACTGTGATAATCAATGAAGGAGAGCGCCAGCATCAATACCACGCCCGCTATCACTCCAAAAAACTGTCTTAACTGTAATGTCTCCTCCGCGCTGCCAATGGCGATCACGCCAATGGCAGACAGAGCGAGCACCATTAATATTAACTTAAAGTCATAGTTCCAAATCTTATAATTTCTAAACATGTCATCCTCATTTTGTATGTATATCCAATATGGGAATATTCGCATAGAGCACTGGTGTCCTGTTTTTCCCCGTTTTACTGCCCTTTGCCTGTATCTGAATGTCCATATTCCCCGTATCTATCTTCATGTACTTTGATATCACCTTTGCAATATCCGCTTTGATAAGCTCCATGACCTCAGGCGAACAGTTTACCCGATCCGAGATGAGCAAAATCTTTAACCTGTCCTTTGCAATCTGGCAGGAGCTCTTTTTACGAAAAAAATACCGCATACAAACTCCCTCCTTTATGCTCTGTGAAAAATGCCGGATACTCTGGTCCAAAAGGAAATTCCCCTCTCAAGATTACTAAAAGGTATCTCTTTACCCAAAACGCGCTGAACAATATTGGCATACGCGATCCCCGCCGGCGAATCCGATCCCACGAGGGGTTCTCCCTGATTGGTGGAAATCACCACACTCTCGTCGTCGGGCACAATCCCGATCAGAGGAATCGCAAGAATATCCACCACGTCAGCCGCCGACATCATCTCCCCGCGCTTCACCATGTCCATGCGAAGCCTGTTGATGATCAAATCCATCTGTTTGAAGCCATTGGCCTCCAAAAGCCCAACAATCCTGTCTGCGTCGCGGATCGCAGACACCTCAGGCGTGGTAACCACCAAAGCCCGATCCGCCCCCGCTATGGCATTTTGAAATCCCTGTTCAATTCCGGCGGGACAGTCCAATATGATATAATCAAACTGTTCCTTCAAATGCTCAATCACCTTTACCATCTGTCCCGGCGACACAGCACTCTTGTCCCTCGTCTGGGCGGAAGGCATCAGATAAAGCCCCTGGTGGCGCTTGTCCCGAATCAACGCCTGTTTGACGCGGCAATTCCCCTCCACCACATCCACAAGATTATAAACAATCCGGTTCTCAAGCCCCATGACCACATCCAGATTGCGCAGCCCGATATCAGTATCTATGAGGCAGACCTTTTTGCCCAACTTTGCAAGACCTGTTCCGACGTTTGCGGAAGTGGTGGTCTTCCCCACCCCGCCTTTTCCTGAAGTGACGACAATTACCTCGCAGCCAGACTGCTTAGACTCGTTTTCCATACCTGAAACCTCCATTCTGCTTTGTTAAGACCTGGGTTGCTTTTCCCTTGGTCTTTTTTGTATATGGAATACTGTGTCGTCCCCTGTGTCCTCTAAAGCGGCATCCCCGCTAAAAGGAACCCAGTAATTCTTTGGTAAGCGCGTCGAATACAACTCTTTCGTTCTTCACATATGCTATCTTGGGCTGTACCTTAGGGCGTATGCCCCATTTAGGCTTTTTCCCATCGTATTTATATTTGAAATCGCCGATTTTTAATCTTTCCGGCTCCATTTCAAGCGCAACCACATAGGCACCCTCCTGCCCGCTTCCCCCTGCGTAAGCCTCGCCGTAGAGACCGCCGAGGATAATGATATTTTTGGCGGAGATTACGGCACTGCCCGGATATACATCCCCCAATATCACAATACTGCCCTCCGTCTCAATCACCTGATTGTCCTTGAGAGTCCCTTTGTAAAACTGACTCTCCTCCGAGTTAGAAAGGCGCTGTTCCACATGCTGAAGCGCCTTGATATATTTCTTGTCAGTCTCCTCGTCGTGTCCCACGATACAAACTATATTAAGATTACTGCTCTTGTGAATCGCCTCCAGCACAAGCAGTTCCTCCGCGTCTGTCACGGTGCGCCCTTCAATGGACAACGCCATGCTCGCCCTCCCAAAGAATGCCTTTGCTTCGGAAAATTTGAACTCGATCTCGCGAATGATGTCCTCAAAGGGCAGCTCCGCGTTCAAAATCAGTGAAATTCCATTTGGAAAGCTTTTGATCAATACGGCATCTCTCATAACACACCTCTCCTATAGTTCATTTGTCACACCCGCGTCAGGCCTGTCCGCCTTACCGGTAACAAGTTCGTCCTCCTCAGCCAGACCATAATAATATTTGATGACATCCCTTGTAAGCTGCGCAGCATAGTCGGAAGAATAACCGAAGGGAATCCTTGTGGCTATGGCAATCTCCGGCGTCTCATAGGGTGCATAACAGATAAACAATGCATGGTTAGGACGGGACTTGGTCTGCTCCGCCGTTCCCGTCTTGCCTGCCACGTTTACTGCCAAATTCGCAAAATATGACTTGTTGCGCACAACATCCCTCATACCGGCATGAAAAGCATTCCAGTAGCTATCCGGCAAGTCCACGGTATTGCGTACCTTCGGTGCAAATTCCGTGATAACATTGCCATGGGAATCCGTCACCTTGTCAAGCAGCGTCAAGTCATAGCAGGTGCCCCCGTTGGCAATCGTAGCCGTGTATCTGGCAAGCGCGGCAGTGGTATAGCTATGGCTCCCCTGACCGATAGCGGAACGAACGGTGTCCTGGCTTGAAACCTCCGGGCTATACTCCGTGATTTCCACTCCGGATTTGTCAGTGAGCCCGAATAAATCCGCATATGCATAAAGTGTGTTCAAGCCTTCCTGATCGTCATAGGTTCCCGAGCGGGTGGCAAGCTTATAGCCCACATCATAGAAAAAGAAATTGCATGAATCTCTGATTGCCGTCGTCACGTTCTCACTGCCATGCCCTGATCTATTCCAGCACCTCGGTGGCGGCACAACGGCATTGTACGTGCCTGTACAAAGAATCGTATCCCTCATGCTGATAACCCCTTCCATGAGTCCTGCTGAAGCGGACACAATCTTGAAGGTGGAACCGGGCGCCGCTTTATATTGCGTCGCGTAATTTAACTGAGGCTGCGCCTTATCCGCGTTCAGCTTGGCATAGTAGGCAGCATCAATGGAATTTGCCATTTTATTGTTGTCATAACCGGGATAGGACACCATGGCAAGCACCTGCCCCGTGTTCACATCCGTGATTACCACGGAGGCATTACAGGGGTCAAGAGCAAGCTGTGCGGGTGTAATATCCAGATTGTCAATACGGTTCTTCATGAATTTGTATGCGGTAATCCGATTCTGATAAAGAGCCTCTTCATCCTCCAGCGGGATATCGATTACCTTCTGTTCACAGAGAAGCATACAGATCTGTTTTCCACTAATCCGATCATTCAAAAGCATATATTTATAAAAACGCTTCTGAAATTCCGTGTTGTGCTCTATCATGTCAATAATGTAATCCAACAGCTTTTCATATATCTCCGCAGAATCTGCATATTTTTCATTTAACTCAAGCTTGCTTACGTCGATCCAATTCTGTGAAATACAATACTGCAGATATTCATTGAGACTCAAAACCTCGTCCTTTGTCCATGCAATATACGTCGCATCCTCCTCGTTCACCGCCTCGCTCATAATGATACCATTGCTCTGCAGTCTAGAGACGATATTGCTCTGATAGACCTGATACTCCTTGGAAAGCTTGTTGTATGGGGTCTTTCCCTCGGTCAACTCATAGCGAAGCTTTCCATAAACCTCCTCCTTGTAAGCGAGATAGGTCTCGTACACCGCACGTTCCGTCTCTCCCGCATTCTCCGCCGCAAAATGCTTCATATCCACGATATTGTTGTTGATCACGGCGTAATACACGTCATAGATAGGAATTATAATATTTGCGGACGTGGAATTCTCCCCCGCCTTATACTCCTTGATATCGTAAAGCTTGTCGGACACAATCCCCGCCAGCTTTTGCTCCACGATATTGTATATTGCAATCTGCAGTTCACGATCCAAGGTACAATAGACATCCTGCCCTGCCTGTGGCTCCGTCCGCTCCAGAATCTGCATCACCTTTCCCGTGTTGTTGGTGACAACCTTCTCGTAGCCCTTGATGCCCTGAAGCGTGGTCTCCATGGATGCTTCCAGTCCGCTCTTTCCCACCACGTCACTGATGGTATAAGCGTCTGTTCTTCCACCAGCCTCCGCCACCTGTTCATTCAGGCTGGTGAGCTCATCTGAGGAGATCTTTCCGGTATACCCCAGCACATGGGCAAAATATTTGCTGTCATTATAACGACGCACCGTATCTTCCTCTATGGTGACACCCGGCAGATCCTCCGAGTTTTCCATGATGACAGCCACTGTCTCCTCACTGACATTGGTGGCCACCGTCGTGCCTATATATTTGCGATAAGAGGTCTGCTGCATGGCAAACCGGATCGTGGCCATCTGCAGCCACTCCTCCCTCGTGTATCCCTTTCCCGGAATAAAATCAGAATCGTTGTCCCCCTTGATTTCATATTCGCCGATGCCAAAGGTAAACCCGTCCCTTCCCTCGTTGCGGCTCAAGCTCTGCATCACCTCCAGAGGCGTTGACGACAACTCCTCCGGTGTCAGGTCATCAACCAGCCTGTGGTCATAGACATCCGCCAGAAATCGCTTCAACGACGTCCCTTCTGCGGCAAACGCAAACTCGCCGTCCTCGTCCAGCACAATCTTAAAGTCCGTGATCACCTTATCCCCATTTTGCTCAATCAATTTGATGAGACGATAGATGGTGTCATTCATCTTTCGGTTCTTGTTACTGTTCTCATAGACATCCTCAATCTTCACAAAATACGCCAGCTCGTTATATGCAAGGACATAGCCGTTTCTGTCCAAAATATTGCCCCGCGCGCTGGAGATATCCCTGGTCTTCTCCGTTGAGAGCATGAAATCATTCAGATACTCTTCACCCTTCACGATCTGCAGGTTAAAACATCTGAAAATCAAAGTCCCCCCCAGCAGCACGAACAGCAGCGTCAGAAGCGTCAGTCTGCTGGTTATGAAATTAATAAAATTGTCCCGAATCTCGTCAAACAAATTTCTGAGCGCTCCTTTTCTCTCTCTCTTCCAACTTTTCATTTATCTTTAGGATAACAGGGTACAGAAATACCGTGACTAAAATGGTATAAAGCGCTTCCGGCACGATAATCCTTCTGAAATAATACAGAAAATCAAATCTTCCACGCAAAAGAAACAGCAAAATATAACATACAACGCCATAGGACAGATCGCTCACCACAATCAAGGCGATGGGAAGCTTAATATCCTCCGGATAGAAAATGCGGGAGAATTTCCCGTTAATATAACCTATATATGTCAGGATCAGCGCGTAAAATCCCAAGACCCCTCCATAAAAAACGTCGCTTAGAAATCCGCAAAAAAAACCGATCACCATGCCGTCCTTCTCCCCCCTCATAAAACCAAAGGAGGAGGTCAGGATGATTGTCAGCTTGGGGACAATCCCCCCCAGGGCAAAATGATTAAACACCGCAGACTCCAGCAAAAAGCTTAAAAAAATCATAAAAGCCACAATCACCTTACGGAGCATACAAACTCTCCTTTACTTTTCCACGACCTGTTTGAGATCCGTGATGACCAACACCTCACTCAAATGCTCAAAATCTACCGCCGGAGTGATATATCCGGACTTGGTAAGATTGTTATTGTCCCTGTTAATTGTATGTATATATCCAATCAAAATATTGGGAAGATATTTGTCACTGATATCGGAAGTGACAATCTTGTCACCCTCCACCACCACGTTTTTGCTGTCCACCAGTTTGTTAAACGTGATGACTCCGTCTGCCATCATCTTCAGATCGCCGGACACGATCATCTTGTCTCCCGTGGCTAGTGTCATGGCGCTCACATTACTGTTGTCGGAGATGATCGCTGTAACCTGTGACCAGTTGGGCCCCGTGGAAGTAATCCTTCCCACCAGACCGCCCCCCGCGATCACATTCATATTTTCAGCAAGCCCGTCATCACTGCCCTTGTCAATGGTGAAGGCCGTATACCAGTTGCCGGGATCCCTGGCGATAATCCGCGCGCCGATCTTCTGATACTCGCCATATTGTTCATCCAATTCCAACAAAGCGCGAAGCTCGTTCAATTCATACTTATCCTGTTGGAGAAGCGTATTCTCCTCGGTGAGTGCCGCCACCTCGTCCCGCAGCCTGGCATTCTCATCCAAAAGCTCCCTGATCTGCACCAACTCCTCGGAACGTCTGGAGAGCCATTCCCCCGCTTGGGAGATTCCCTGTTGAAATGGGATCACCACCTGCCCCAGTGCCGTGTTCAAAGGCTTGTTGAACACATTGGTGCCGAAGGTCATAAACATCAATATCACACATAATGCAGTTAATATAAAAAGGAGATACTTACCCGGTATAGTAAATCTCTCCCCTTTTCGCTTTACAACCGGACTCATTTACTCATCCCTTCAATTGCATAGGCAACAGATTTATAATTGTCATCCTTGATGATCTTGGCAAGCCCCATAGCCACGCTGGTGAGCGGGCTCTCTGCCACATTGACCTTAAGCCCCGTTCCCACAGCCATGCGCTCCGCCAGATGATTCACCTGGGACGCCCCGCCTGTCAGATAGATTCCATGGCGATAAATATCCGCCGCAAGCTCAGGGGGAGTCCGTTCCAAAATCACCTTGACATTATCTATGATCGTATTGAAATGCTCTTCCAGGGATTCATCCACCAATTTGGTGGGAATCTCCCGCTCCACGGGAAGCCCGGTCACAATATCCCGCCCGTAGACCAGGGCACCCTTGCCCGCATCCACAAGCTCCTTCAAAGAAATCTTGACCATCTCCGCGGTCTTGCCGCCGATAATCAACGAGAACTCTCTGCGAACTGCCGCCCTGATCGCCTCATCAAATTTGAGCCCCCCAACCTTGATCAAACGGCTGAGAACGATACCACCCAAGGACAAAATCGAAATTTCCGTGGTTTCGTATCCCACGTTCACGACCAGAACACCTTGGGAATTCTTCACATCAATATCCAATCCAAGACCGTCTGCAACAGCCTTTTCCACCACCATGATCCGCTTTGCCTTCACATTGGCATCCTTGACCAGATCATAAAACGCGCGCTTCTCCACCTCCGTGACATCCGTGGGCACCGCGATAAAAAAGTCCGCGGGTTTCGCGCTGCCTTTTTGAATATCACCGATAAAATAGCGAATCAACGTCTCCATATTCTTGATATCCGCAATCACGCCGTTGGACAAAGGATATGAAATATGAATATTTCCCGGAGCTTTCTCATACATTTCAAATGCAGAATCACCATACGCGAAAAGCGTGTTTTTATTTTCAATGGCGATCATGTTCTTCTCCACCATGATATTGTCATCGCTGCGATTATAGATTTTGATATTGTTGGTACCCAAGTCAATGCCAAATACGTTGTTAGCCATCCCGGATAGCCCCTTTCTGTTTCTGTATAAAATTTATTGGAGCCACCGCCCCTATGTCAGATAACCGAGCTCTTTCAGGCTCGTATATCTGTTATCACCAATAATAATATGATCCACCAGCGGGATATCCAGCATGATCCCCAACTGGCTCACATTCCGCGTCAATTCCTTGTCACATCTGCTGGGTGTGGGATCCCCGCTGGGGTGATTGTGCACCAACAGAATATTGACAGCCCTCGCATGCAGCGCCTCCAGGAAAATTTCCCTGGGAGAAACCACGGACATTCTGACACTTCCATCAGAAATCTTCTTTTCCGCGATCATCCGCCCCTTCGTGTCAAGACATACCAAAACCACACACTCCGTGCTGCGATGCCGCAGGGATTCCATATAATATTGTGCCACCAGTGCAGGGGAATTAAACGCTAACCCTACTTTGGCATTTGCACGGCTGATGCGCATGGACAATTCCGTGATACATTTTAATTTGACCGCCTTCACGATCCCGATGCCCTTGATCTGCATCAGATCCTCCAGCGTCATATCATAGAGTCCCAGCAGCCCCTCCTTCGGGTATCTTGCCAGCGAAAGCACCTCTCCCGCCAGCTCCAACGCACTTTTCTCTTTCGTGCCCGTGCGCAGGATAATCGCCAGGAGCTCCCTCTCAGTCAATGCATCAGCTCCAAGCCGCAGAAATTTGTCATAGGGTAATTCATCGTTTGCTTGTTTGATTGATTGTTCGTTTTTTGTCTGCATTCACACTTCCTTTGCCTTCTCCATAGCACAGGAAACAGACCCGCCCGATATCCACCTACCTGACAAAACGATAAAGCATAAAGCCAATCAGAATGCCCGCAATGCCGGCAATCGTGATATTGAACTTTAATCCAAAGGTCAACACAAAAAGCCCCATATTCAACACAAGCGGCTCCTCCAGCCCGAAGACCTGCCCGTAATTCAGAAAACTGTTCGGGAAAAAATGCGCCAGCATACTGCCCAACACAAAACCTCCCAATACCAGACATACCAGAATCCAGTTATCCTTCCTCATGAGTGCTCCCCATCTTTCCTTCGTATGCGCAATCCAAAGTTACGCTGTCACTTATTGTAGCATAAAATACCAAAACTGTACACAAAATTTACCTATTTTTTTTCTTTCGGATTTTCTCTAATTCTTTCAAATTCATCCAAATTCTATGATTTTCTTGTCAACGAGTGACTGCAATGATTTCAATATGCCGAATTTCGCATGCTGCCAAGTCAACCCGCCCTGAAAATAGACCGCATATGGCTCCTTGATGGGCCCGTCCGCCGAAAGTTCAATGGAGGAACCCGACACAAACGCCCCCGCCGCCATGATAACCTTGGCGTCATATCCCGGCATATCCCAAGGCTCCGGCGTCACATGGGAATCCACCGGTGCTGCCGCCTGAATCCCCTCGCAGAAGGCAATCACTCCCTCCGGCGTGCCGAAAGTCACCGCCTGAATGATATCATGCCTGCTCTCCGTGCCGTTTGGAACCACGGCAAACCCCAGCTTTTCATAAATATTTGCCGCAAAAATAGCCCCTTTCAGCGCTCCCGCCGTCACTGTGGGTGCAAGGAACAACCCCTGATAAAAATCAGGCAGCACCCCAAGGGAGGCTCCCACCTCCTTGCCAAGCCCCGGACTGGTGAGCCTGTAAGCGGCATTTTCCACACAGTCCCTTCTGCCCGCAATATACCCGCCGATGGGCGCAAGTCCCCCGCCGGGATTTTTGATCAAGGAGCCCACCACCATATCCGCCCCCACGTCCGAAGGCTCCAAAGTCTCCACAAATTCCCCGTAACAATTGTCAACCATGCAGATGACATCCGGTTTGACGGACTTCACGAAAGCAATCAGTTCCCCAATCCTCGCCACGGACAGGGTTGGTCTGGTCTGATAGCCCTTGGAGCGCTGAATGGTCACCAGCTTTGTCTTGTCATTGATGGCCTTCCTGATATTCTCATAGTCAAAACCGCCGTCCGCAAGCAAATCCACCTGCCTGTAGCTGACACCATACTCCGCAAGGGATCCTTTGGAGGGTCGGATGCCAATCACCTCTTCCAAGGTGTCATAGGGCTTCCCCACAGGAGATAACAGCTCGTCCCCCGGGCGGAGATTGCTCATCAATGCCAGCGCCAACGCATGGGTGCCGCAGGTAATCTGGGGGCGAACCAGCGCGTCCTCTGTATGAAACACATCCGCGTACACTGCCTCCAAGGTGTCCCGCCCCAAATCGTTATAGCCATAGCCCGTGGTGCCCAGCAGACACGCCTCGCTGACTTGATTTTTCTGCATGGCACGCAAAACCTTTAATTGATTATACTCCGCAACCTCGTCTATAGCGGCAAAGCGCTCTGAAAGCTGTGTAAGTATCTCTGTCCCATAATTATAAACCGCACATGAAATGCCCATGGAGGCATAGATCTCGCGAATGAAATCGGGTTTTGTTTGGTTTGACATATGTTTGATCCTCCCTGTGCATAAAGAAGCTCCCCTCCAATACATGTCAAGGGGAGCTCTCGTATTACAATTTGAACTGCTTCGTGTCCTGACTCTGGCGATTACTCAAATCCACCAACGTTTGGGTATCCTGGTTACAGCTTGCAATGCTTTCCGACAACATCTGCATGCTGGCATTGGTCTCCTGCATGGACGCCGCATTTTGCTCCACCACACTGGCAAGAGAAGTCATGGCCTCGCCCACGGTAGACTTCAGGGTATCAAGCACAACCGTCTGCTCCCCAATCTCCTTCGCTGCATTGCTTACGGACTGAATCTCCTGATAAAGATGCTGGAACGCATTCTTGGTGAATTCCAATTTCTCCTTCTGCTCCTCCACTCCTTGATTCACCTCATTCATCTCGGAGACAGAGCTTCCCACATTTTGAATCAGTTCTGTGGCGATTCGTTCGATTTCCTCTGCACTGTTGGCGGACTGGTCTGCCAGTTTCATGATTTCCTCCGCCACAACCGCAAAGCCTCTTCCCGCTTCACCTGCCCTGGCAGCCTCAATGCTGGCGTTCAAGGACAACAGATTGGTCTGTTCCGCCATATCCTTGATGATCGTCACCGCCTTGTTGATATGGTCGGCCGACTCGTTATTTTTGATGGTTTGCTGGTAAACAACATCTATCGCGCCCGTGGTTTTCTCTGTGATATTATACAACCCGTCAATGCTGTCTATCGCCTCTTTGGAATAGTTCATCATACTTTCCACAGAAGCATCAAGACTGACTGCATCCGTCTTCTCCTGGTCAATGACATTTCCAAGCTCTATCACCTTATTGTTGACCACCTCCGTCTCCGATGCCTGCTCCGTGGCGGCATAGGTCAACTCATCCACAGCTTTGTTGATATTGCCGATCGTTATATTGATATCCTCAAACTTCTTGCCAAAATTCTCACTGCACGACTGCAGCATAGAACTGCTCTCAATCACGGAAGTGATCATCTTCGTCAGGGAGTTCTTCACTGCGTTGGTAGAGCGGGCAATGTTGCCAACCTCGTCTGCTCTATGTAATAGCTTGGCGTCAACAGTAAAGGTGAGGTCACCCTCCGCCGCCCTGCGCAAATCCGCATCAACCTGTTTGATTCCGTTTACAAGGCTCTGCCCAAAAATCCATGAACCGATAATGCCGATCACCACGATGACAACAGCAATTATGATATAAAAAATTATCATATGGCGGAAATTAGCAGAAATCACCGCCTCCTGCGCCTCAATGGTCATCTGCATATCATCCACATAATTGCCTGTGGTGATCACCCAGCCCCAAGGCTCAAACATTTCCGAGTAGGCAACCTTTGGCGCAACGGTCACTCCGTCAGCCTTCGTGAAGGAAAATTGATTATAACCGCCCCCCGCCTGCGCTGACTTCATAATGCTCTGGATAATCATCACGCCGTCCGGATCCTTCAGCTCGTATCGGTTATTGCCCTCCTGCTCAGGCAGAATCGGGTGCATGACAAGATTGTAGTCCGTGTCGTCAATCCACATATAACCCGAACCGTCGTCCCGATAGCGCATGCCCCGTATCACTTCCTTTGCCGCTTCCTTCGCCTGCGCCTCTGTCATCTCCCCGCTTACAGACATGTCATAGTAACCCTGCACTATGGCGATGGCTGCTTGGATCTGAGATTTGATCTCTGTGCGATAGCCCGCATCCATGGCACCTTCATAGCCGGAACTGGATTCCTTCATGGATTGATTTAAGACAAGAATCCCTGTCGCCCCCAGTCCCACTGTCGCAAGCAATACCAGCGCCAGCGAGAACATCACCATGGTCAATGCAAGACTTTTTGTGTTTTCTTTCTTTTGCTCCTCCATTTTACATCCTTACCTCCCATACACAAGCTTTTCTTCTCACAATTAATTATATACCTTACGCAAAAAAAGTAAAGAATATATTGTCATCAAATTTAGCCTTTCCAAAATACCATTTATATGATTCCCTTCTCACAAATCTGCCCCAACATAAATTCCAGCATCGCCTCTTCAGGATTCTCCCCGTGGAACGCCTGCCTGTCCACCCAAATAACGTCCGCCTCCCGGCGAAACCAGGTAAGCTGTCTCTTGGCAAAATGTCTTGTATCCCGTTTTATGAGATAGACAGCCTCCTCCAAGCTGCATTCCCCCTCCAAATAATCCAATATTTCCTTATAGCCCAAGCCCTGCATGGCGGTCTGCCCCCGCCGGCAGCCCATCTGGCGAAGCTTCTCCACCTCCTCCACAAGCCCCTGCTCCAACATCAGATCCACTCTTTGTTCTATGCGTTTGTATAGTCTCTCCCGCTCATCATTTAACACAAAATAGCAGGCATTGTATGCGTTTTCCCGCTGACGTTCCCTCGCGTTATGCTCGGAGATCGGCTGCCCTGTGAGATGATAATATTCCAGGGCGCGAATGACCCGCTTGACATTCCCCGCCGGAATTGCCTCCGCCGAAGCCTTGTCCACCTCCATCAGCATCTGATGCAAGTGTTCCGCCCCACGGTCCCCGGCAAGCTGTTCCAACTCCTTACGATATCCGTCATCCTCCTCATTTTCCGTAAAATCAATATCCCGAAGCACCGCCTGAATATAGAACCCCGTTCCCCCTGCAAGAATCGGAACATGCCCTCTCTCATAAATTCCCGACAGACATTCCTTGCATTTCTGTTGAAACACCATCACATTGAAATCTTCCCAAGGCTCCAACATATCAATTAAATGATGAGGAATCCCCTGCATCTCCTCCTGTGTAATCTTGGCGGAACCGATATCCATATGGCGATAAACCTGCATGGAATCCGCCGATATGATCTCACCGCCCACAGCCTTCGCCAGCGAGATGGAGAGTGCGGTCTTTCCCACCGCCGTTGGGCCCGCCAGGATCACTAACGGGGGCTTAAATCCATCTTTTTTTCCCATATCCATTTCCTACACAATCCGCTTGAATTTCTTTTCCATCTCATACTTGGTCATGGTGATGATCGTGGGTCTTCCGTGGGGGCAGTTGTAAGGATTCTCCAAAGTCAAAAGCTCGTCTATGAGCCGTTGCGCCTCGGCGTGGCTCAGGCGGTTGTTTCCCTTCACCGCTGCCTTACAGGACATGGAAGCTATTTTTTCCTCAATCACCTGAAAGCTCCCCCTGCTCACGCCGGAATCCAACTCGTCAAGCACCTCAAGGAACATCTCCCGCTCGCTGCAGCCATAAAGATCCACGGGAACGCTGCGAAGGGCATACTCACTTCCACCAAATGCCTCAATCTCAAAACCAAGCTGCACAAAGGTCTCCATATATTCCTGCAGCAGCAATTCCTCCTGTGCGGACAGACTGACGATCACCGGAGGCATCAACGTTTGCGACACCACACTTTTCTCCCGGAACTGCTGCATCAGACGCTCATATTTCACCTTCTCGTGGGCTGCATGTTGATCAATAATAAACAGCTTGTCCTCAAACTGCACCATCCAGTAAGTGTCGAATACCTGCCCGATAATGTGGTACCGACTGCGGTTCTCCACAGAAAGCAGCTTTTCCTCAAACAGATTCATTTGCTTGGTTTCCTGCACCGGTTGATCTTGGAGGGGTTCCGCCTGTATGATATCTGTCGGCACGATACTTGTCTGTACCTCAGGCAATGATATCTCATCCATTGACCCTTCCTGAAAAAACACTTCCTCCTTAGCCTCTGGAACCTTGTCCATCTCCTGCACTGAAGGCGTTGCCACTATCTCCGCTCCTGCCTGCGGCACAGCTGCAGCAGGCGCTGACTTTCCATAATCTGCCTGCAATTTTGACACTTTCCCTGCAAATTCCTGCATTTCGCCTGCATTTTCCGTCGATTTTACCCGCTCCCAAACAGGATTTTGCATAAAATCCTGCGCTTTTGCATTTTTATACAAACCAGGGACTTCCGTCTGATAATTGGATTCCTCCATCACCCTGTAAGCAGCCCCGCGCTTTTGCTCAAAAGGCTCCGGCGTGGGTATCTTCTGCCGCGCCACTTGCTCCTGCCGCTCGGCCTGCCGCTTTGCCTTCTCATCCTCCAGCACCGCTTCAGGTATCATCTCATGATTTTTCAGGGTGTCATGCACCACGCCAGAGAGCATCTTGCTGAAAGTAATCCCATCGCTGAAACGCACATCCATCTTGGTGGGATGCACATTCACATCCACCTGACCAGCGTCCATGGTAATATGCAGCACACACAAAGGAAATTTGTGCTGCATCAGATATTCCCGATATCCCTCCTCGATTGCTCTGGCAATCACATTGCTCTTGATAAATCGTCCGTTGATAAAATAAATCTCAAAATTGCGGTTGGAACGCACCAACACAGGCTTCCCCAGATATCCCTCGACCTTGTTGCCGTTCTGTTCCAACTGGATGGGCACCAGCGAAGCCGCCACGTCCCTCCCATAAATGCGATAGATGACCTCCTTTAAATCCCCGCTCCCCGAAGTATGGAACCGCACCTGGCTCCCCATCTGGAACTTAAAGGAGATATCCGGCCTGGACAGCGCTAAATGCTCCATCAGATCCGCAATATAGCCGCCCTCCGTCGCAGGCAGCTTTAGGAACTTCCTTCTCACGGGCGTATTGAAAAAAAGATTCCGCACCACGAAGGTTGTGCCATCCGGCGCTCCCACCTCAGCAAACTCCTTCTCCACTGCCCCCTCCAGCACGATTCTGTTGCCTGTCAGACTATCCGCGGTCTTGGTGATCACCTCCACCTTCGCCACCGCTGCGATGCTTGACAATGCCTCGCCGCGAAATCCGAGGCTGGAAACCCGTATCAAATCCTCCGCATGTTCGATCTTGCTGGTGGCATGGCGCAGAAAGGCCTGTCGAATCTGGTCTTTTTCCATGCCGCCCCCGTTGTCCGTGACCCTAATAAACTCTATGCCGCCGTCCTTGATCTCTACCGTGACCGCCGACGCCCCTGCGTCAATGGCGTTTTCCACCAATTCTTTCACCACGCTGGAAGGCCGCTCTACCACCTCGCCCGCAGCGATTTTATCTATGGTTTCTGAATCAAGTACATGTATCTGCGCCATCCGTCTCCTCTCCTTTTTTGAAAATCTTTCTCTTACCCACTATAACCTTTCCAATGGACTTGAAAACACTTTTCCACATCTCTGTCATAGATATATTGGGCTTGCATTTCATCCTCTATAATGTTCCAATGATACATTCTGCATAATAACGGCACAAAATTATCCTCTTGTCTATCATAAAGACTCTCTATATTTTTGATCTGTAATTCAAATTCTTCAAAAGAAATCTTAGGACCATATAATAATACATTGCCTTTATAATATTCTATTTCAACCACCATAGAAAGTCCCTCTAATTCAGCCTCACAACGACCAACGGTTCTTTATTTTATTCTGCAGGCGGTACAATGTATTTAACGCATCCAACGGTGTCATGATGGAGATATCCGCCTCCATCAATTCCTTCAAGACATCCTCGTCAGTCACTGTGTCAAAAAGTGACATCTGCGCCATATCCACCTCATCATATTGTATCTTTCGCCCTGAGGACGTTCTCTTGTCACTGCTTTCCTTGGTATCCACAGCAATGCTCTGTACCTTCTCCGTGATATCATTGTCCGAAAGCTGATCAGCAATCTCCTTGGCACGGTCTATGACCATGTCAGGCACCCCTGCCAGCTTTGCCACCTGAATACCATAGCTCCTGTCAGCGCCACCCTTCACAATCTTTCTGAGGAACACGATATCATCCCCGCATTCTTTCACGGCGATACAGTAATTATTCACATTGTTCATCTTACCCTCAAGCTCTGTCAGCTCATGATAATGGGTGGCAAAAAGAGTCTTTGCCCCAAGGATCTTGCGGTTGCTGATGTGCTCGATCACCGCCCACGCGATCGAGAGCCCGTCAAAGGTAGAGGTTCCCCGTCCGATTTCATCCAAAATCAACAGACTGTTGGAGGTAGCATTGCGGAGGATATTCGCCACTTCGTTCATCTCCACCATAAAGGTAGACTGTCCGCTTGCCAGATCGTCCGAGGCTCCCACCCGGGTAAAAATCCTGTCCACAATCCCTACATTTGCGGACTTTGCAGGCACAAAACACCCAATCTGCGCCATGAGCACAATCAATGCCGACTGCCGCATATAGGTGGACTTTCCCGCCATGTTAGGTCCCGTGATCACACTGATGCAATGCTTTCCGTTGTCCAGAAAGGTGTCATTGGCAATGAATAAATCATTGGTGATCATCTGCTCCACCACGGGATGACGCCCCGCCGTAATATCGATAATCCCCTTTTCATTCAGTTTGGGACGTACATAGCGATTGCGCTCCGCCACCACGCTCAGAGAGGCAAAAACATCCAGTCTTGCGATTGCCTTTGCCGTCCGCTGAATGCGCTCTATCTCCAATGCAATGGAATCCCTGATTTTACAAAACAACTCATATTCCAAGTTCTGCAGCTTGTCCTCTGCATTTAAAATCGTGTCCTCCAACTCCTTCAATCTAGGGGTTGTATAACGCTCGGCATTCGCCAAGGTCTGTTTGCGCACATAATCCTCCGGCACCAGATTCTTATAAGAATTCGTCACCTCAAAATAATACCCGAACACCTTATTGTACTTGATACGCAGGTTCTTAATCCCCGTGCGCTCCCTGTCCTGCTCCTCCAATTGCGCCAGCCAGTCCTTGCCGTCCCGCTTTGCACTGCGCAGCATATCTATGGTCTCGTCAAAACCGTCCTTAATCATGCCTCCCTCACGGATGGTGATGGGCGGTTCCTCCTCAATCGCTTTTAAAATCAACTGATAGATATCCTCAAGTCCGTCCATCTCCTCCTGTACCGATTGCAGCTCCTCCTTGGCAAAGGCTTTCAGGACAGTCTTGATATGAGGCAGCATCTCCAGGGAATTCCGAAAGGCAATCAAATCCCTCGGATTGGCGGTCTTATAAGTCACCTTTGACAACAATCTCTCCATATCATAAATGGGATTCAGATATTCTCTGATCTCATCCCTTGAGACACTATCCTTGTTTAACTCCTCAATGGCGTCCAGCCGTTTCTCCATGTCCTCCTTGTTGATCAAGGGCTGCTCAATATAACTGCGAAGCAGCCGCCCGCCCATAGCTGTCTTGGTCTTGTCCAAAACCCATAGTAGAGACCCTCTTTTCTGCTTCTCCCGCAAAGTCTCTGTCAGCTCCAGATTCCTTCTTGTGGAGCTGTCAAGCAGCATATACTTGCTGGTGAGATAGGGAGAAATATGGGTAAAATGCTCTAAGCTGCTCTTCTGGGTCTCGTATAGATATTGCAAAAGCGCCCCCGCCGCAATCATGCCGATGGGAAAGTCCTCAATGCCAAGCCCAATCAAGGTATTCACCTTAAAATGCTTAAGCAGCGCCTTATTACATCCGTCGTCATCAAACACATGGGGTTCCAAGGCATTCACAGAAATATGCAGCCTCCCCCGCAGATCATCCACATCTGCTCCGCTGACCAAAAAAGCATCATTACAAATAATTTCCGAAGGCTCATATTTCATCAGCTCATCCATCAGCCGCCTTAAATCTTCTACCTCCGTCACATAATAATCCCCTGTGGTGACATCCGCCGCCGAAAGCCCGATCCCCTCCGGCGTATATGTAATGCACATCAAAAAATTATTCTTGGACTCCTCCAAAGACTGCATATTCAGATTGGTTCCCGGAGTGACAATACGCACAATATCCCGCTTTACCAGCCCTTTTGCCAGCTTGGGGTCCTCCAATTGTTCACAGATTGCCACCTTATATCCCCGGCTTACCAGTTTGGTGAGATACCCCTCCACCGCGTGATAAGGAACACCGCACATGGGAGCCCGCTCGTCCTGCCCGCAGGCTCTCCCCGTCAAGGTCAGCTCCAGTTCCTTGGAGACCGTCTTAGCATCCTCAAAAAACATCTCATAGAAGTCTCCCAGACGATAAAATAATATACAGTCCGGACACTGCTTCTTGGTTTCCATATATTGCTGCATCATGGGAGTTAATTCCGACACGTTTTCCACTCCTGTTCTTATGTATTCCAGTTGCGACTCTGCGCAAATAAGCGGATGCACAAAACCTATGCATCCGCTTATATCGTACCACAAAATATTGTTGTTGTAAACCTAAATGCGCATACCGTCACTTGCCGACTTGGTACACCATATTATCTCTTTACTTTTACTTTAACGATCACCTTTACATCCTTGCTGATGCCGTCCCTTCCGGTCAGGCGTACCGTAACAGGAATGCTGTATGACTTACCCGATGCTGATGCGCCCACGGCATCCTTATCCGTAATATGTACCGTCAGGCTGCTGCTTCCGCTCACGGTGATATCCGCCTTGCCGTCCTTGTTGCAGTCTATGCTTCCATATGCGCTTGATATGCTGTATCCACTCGGCGCCGACAAGGAATAGCTCCTGCTCATGGAACCGTTTCCGGCATACAAAGTCTGGTTATCGTTCCCCACCTTGATCTTGGGTGCCGACTGCTTGGGCTTTATGGTAAAGGTATTACTGGTCACAGTGAAAATCTCGTCACTTCCCGTCCTAACCTTATACTCTATCGCAAGCTTATAAGCCTGACCTGCTTTGAGTTTTGAATTATCGCCAGCCGTGATGTAATAGTGGGTAGCATATTTATTTGCATACCTGATATATCCGCAATGCAAGCTGAAATACTCACTGTACTCCCCTATTAATTTATACTCGTATACAGAGTCATCACTACCTGTATTGCTGAATTTCGGGTCAACCAATACCGCATAATTCTTATAATCGGAAGGTGAGTATGATGCACCATATGTCAAGTCCAAGGCCCCCTTAGGACTCACTTTCGCAGTGACGGGCTTGTTTACCACCTTCACCTTAAGTGTCAGAGTATTGAGAGCCATGCTTGCTCCGGTCTCGCGATTCTTATAATAAGGAGTCACCTTGTAACTATATGTTCCGGCCGGAATGGTCTCACCCATCAGTTTTGCCTTGTTCTGCTTCACTATGATTTGATGTCCGGAAGTAGTAATCATAAACAAATCGTCATCCAGCATCTTCTTTGATGCCGGATTTGCGCCTTCAACTACAATATCCGCAAAATCCGTTGTAATTAAATTCTTCAAGCCAACCCATGTATCAGCCCTACTCTCAACTGCTGCATTGAAAGTAAACTGGTTTCTGCCCAAATATGCAATGGGTTTGATTGTCTTTATGGTGTGTACCACATTCAAGGGTTCTCTCCAATATTCGGAATCCAATGTCATGTTTACCTTCTTGGTGCCTTCCTTACCGGTGTAGATATAATCTACATAATAATAATCATTTCCCAGCAAAAGTTCAACGCTCTCCCTGACATCCCATGTATACTCGTCATAATAATGATTATGCCTTGCCACATCACCATAAAAAAGATCTCTCTTATTTGTTTTATCATAGATGCGGAAAGAACCTTCATTCTGCCCTATCGACGGTGCCACATTGCTGCTTGCAGCCATTGTAACAAGTTTAGGTTTCTTGTAGACATACTTTATCTTGAAATTCTCAAAAGTGTATACCTTCTTATATGCCTGCAATTTCACTGTCAAAGTACCCTGATCCACACCTGTATCCGTGAGTTTGCCATTGGTCATCTTAATACCGGACTGCTGTCTCACCGTAATACGAGCTCCATATTTGCTCTTGCTGATCCATCCGTATCCGGCGTTCATGGAAAATCCGTTATCCACGCCGTCCGACTGATCTTCCCATGTCACATAATCAACCCTATAGTCTCCGGAAGTGGTCAGATTGATTACTCCCGCAGAATCCTTAAAGAACATGTTAGGCGCTGTTGCCATCTTTGCAGAAAGCGAAGGTGCCTTGTCTACAACAGATACTTTAAAATCATAAGAATACTCTGTATTTGTGTTTGTCGTTACCACGAGCTTGCAAGCATAATTCCCCGTTTTGGCAGTTGCGGTAGGTGTGATCAGATATTTATACCCACCATCCGATACTGCTGACAGATCCGTGCTCACATTACCGCTCGCATCACAGATTTTTACACTGGTAATGGACTCATTGTAAACCGGAACAATTTCCACCAAACCAGCCCCGCGAGCCTGAGCCTTTCCGTAATTATTACCATAATCATAGGCGAGATTCACGGTTGCCTTTGATGTATCCACACGGGGGCTGTGATTCTGAACTTCCAGATTCAGTGTGACGGAAAGCCCTCTCGCATCCTTGGCCGTAGCCGTGATCACCGTGTGTCCTTCACCCTTTACCGTAATCTTGGCAGTATGCGTGTCCTGCTTAGAGACAGGTGCTGCTGTCGCCACCGACTGATCCGACGTCTTCCACTGAAGCACAGTGTCAATCTCCTGCCCGTTTCGATCTTTCACCGTCGCGGTCAGGTTGAAATCCTTCTTGTCTTCCACCTTGTTAAAGATGATATTCTTGCCCGCAGTATCCATGGTCACGCCGCTTGCCTCGTCCGGCCTGAAGGTAATAGATACTGCCTGTTTGCCTTCTACTGCCTTGATCTTATAGCTTGCTCTTGCAAAAACCTTATCTGCACCATTGGCTTTAATCAATGCATTCACTGTGTAAGAACCTGCCTTTTGTGCAGATACGTCATAAGTTCCTTCCGTAGCATTTTTCACAATGGTAAGACCGTTTACCTCAGGAATTTCAATCGTATAATCAGACGTTGAAACATTTCCCTGAACAGCGGGAGTTCCCTGCATAGCGGGAGCTATAATAAGCGATATCTTATCCGCGCTCTGCGTTCCGTCAGAGACCTCAAGCACACCGGCATTGCTGCCTGCAGTATCACTGATATATGCCCCTGTAATCTTTCTGATATATACATTTAAAGTTGTCTCACAAGGATATTTCTCTGTTCCGTTATATACAGCCTCAAAGGGATAGCTGGAACTGTTCATACCATTTGTCACAAGTGGAGTATCGGGATATTTCCATTCCCATCCTTCTCCCCAATCCGCAGGAAATGCCACGTCACCAATCTTATCTGCGGTGTTTGCCAATGCATATATTGTGCTCTCCTTACCCTGTCCGGGAAGTTCCCTTATATGCAAAGTAATCTCTACCTTATCCTGAGCATATGTCTTGTTCGCCAATGTACGGAAAGTTTTGGGTGTCACTGTCAGGACTGCGTCCCCTGCCTTTAAAGGTGTTACAACACCATCCTCATTTACTGTCGCAACACTGCTGTTCGAGATGCTCCACGTAAAGTCAGAAGACTCAAAATACTGGTTAGGACTGATTTCTCCGATTGCCTCATAAGTTATCCCGGGAATATAGGCCAATGTATAACTGTTCGCCTCGGTTCCCTCAACGGCTTTATAACTGCTGTATGAGCTTCTGAACCCGGTGATGCCAAAGCCCTTTCCACCGGCCGTTACCTCAAGGACAAAAGCTGCCGCAATGCTTACGTCCTCAGCAACTGTTCTCTCCAACGAAATTCTCGTATACCCGACCGAAAGTGTATACAGCCTTCTTTCCTCGCTGTCCCATGAGACGATTCCCTGTTTTTCCGCAGTCACCTCAAAATCCGACAACAATGTAAGCGTTCCGTCCGCATTTTGCTCATAAAGTCCTATTCCTTCAATATATGCGCCTTTATAGGTCGTTCCGTAACCGTCAAAATAAAACGGGAATACTGTTCCGTCGCTCTGTTTGACCCCGACCACATAATCCTTGACTATGACCTCACAGGTTGCCTTGACATCTTTATTGTACTTTGATGTGACCGTAATCACCGCCGTGCCGGCACCGATGGCATGCACTTCGCCGTTATACACCTTCGCAACTGCGGTATCACTGCTCACCCAATCAAAGTCCGCCGCAGCGCTCTGAGGCTCCGTCGTTGCTTTCAATGTCTTTCGGCCATACCCTTCAAAATATAAATAGTCAGCGGCATTCAATCCTATCTTATCCTGTGAAAGCTTGATGGCGGTAGGAGCCTCCGCTTCTTTCGTCGTAAACTTATAATCGCTTGCAATTTCTGCAATACTAACTTTGCGGTCCTCCTCAATCACGCAAAGCTCTGCACTAGTGATCGTATATTCCGTGCTGCCCAGCAGATTGGTGAACGTTACATCCCCCTTGTAACCCGTACTCTGCTTCAGCTTAACCTCGCCGCTATGTCCGTCATTAAGCGTCAGTATCACATATACTCTGTCATCCTCCGCACTGCCCTCCGCAGTAACGGACACTACCGCCCTGTTATGTGTAATCTTGCTGTCATCCTTGGCAAAACTCAGTGTATATTTGGATTCCTTGGTCTTAAATGTTCCTCCCGCCTTCCTGTCGTCCTTAGTTACCTCGTCAGGACTGCTTATGCCATAACTGTCGGAAATCACAAACATATACTCATATTCCGTGTCGGACTTTAATCTTTCGATTGTACTATTGTAAGAATACGCACCATCACTCGTTGATTCATAAGAATACCTGTTCCAAGTCTCCTCTCCCTTTGCTCTGTAGAAAAGGAAAATATACGAGTAGATATTATCATCATTACCTCCAAAGCGAACGCCTGCTTTGGCTATCGTATAACCTGCGGACACCCCAGTTACTGATAAGGTGCGCTTATCTGCTGCTGTTGTGAATTCTCCCTTAATTGTCTTTTCAAGTTTCGACATCCGGGTATCATAATCACCAAAACCAATCAGGTATTCATACGTGGTACTGTCCTTCAGTTCCACACCATTATATTTGGAAATATAAAAGCTTCCCGTATGACTGGATGTACCACTAAAATAATTATAGCTTATGCTCTCCCAATCACCTTCCCCGTTCTTTTCACGTATATAGCAATGAACATAACCATAGCTTGTTGTGGCAGGGATTCCCGTAAGAGCATACTCCAGCCTTGCGCTATGCAGTTGGGCGGAAGTGTTCGTTACGGTTATCATCCGCTCGTCCACCGACGTTTTAAATGTCACAGCGGCATACTCTTTACTTATGCTATACGTACGAGAACTGCGCAGCGAAACTTCATAATCCGTCTCCGGCTCCAGACCGTTGAAAATAAATATGGTGCTGTAGTCATTATCATTCGACAAATATTCATTGTCATAAAAACGGAAAGTATTGCTCCCCGCTTTTCTGATATAGGCGAACACACCCAGCGAACCGAAATTAGAATCCTCAAAATTAGCCACATCCGACTTATTCAAAGTCACCTTGAATTTTTGTGAAGTACAAGCTTTTTCCTCATCTTCAATGACAATATCCGCTTTGGGAGTATGTACACTCTCAAAGAAGGTACAGAGAGGATCGCCATAAGCACTGCTGCTCAACGTCCATTTCAACTCATAATCCGTGTCAGGAACCAACTTATGATTATACAGATTATACACGGATGCCGTCTTAAACTCTGTCTGATATTCATTCTCCGCACTCAAAGCAACGTTGCTTCCCAACGGTGCATATGCATCTCCGTCCCAGCAATACAGACGCAGATAATATGTCCCGGTCAGTGGATCCGAACTCTCTACTTTCCATGTACGCACTATATCAAACGCATTCACTTCCCCTTCGCCTATGCGTGACAGCTTCAGGCTCTCAGGGCAGGTATATGTCTTTGCTATCTTAACTCCACCCGTAAACAGTACAAATTCATACTCTGCGCCGCTCACCAGATTCGATATCGTTCCGGAATCGGAAGCCTGATACATCACGCTCTTGCTATAGTCTCCCTTATCCTCTTTCTGTCTATAGTACAGATATGCCTTGCCTTTTTCTACCCCGTTCTCCTTATTTTCCGGTCTCGTCATTGCATAATCAACCTTTGTCGAAGAATTAGCATTTAGCGTAAGCGTAAGAGTTACATCCTCCGCATTATATACTGCAACCGGCGTCTTTACGGTCTTTGTTTCTTCGAGAGTCTTCGGGCTGTCGGTTAAGTAGCCAAACTGTACCCACATGGTAATCCCGTATTCAGTTGCTGCTTCCAATGCACTCTCGTTACCGTCGATAAATGCTGTGATTGAAAAACTCTTAGTACCATCTTCCGCCACCGTCACATCACCATCATAATCTAAAGGCATAGGGCTCTTGCTTTCTTGCTCCCTACCCAAAGCATCGGTATAAGTATAATATAAATAAGCTCGGTCAGAGTCTCCCGAATAACCGGTCACATCCGCCTTCAAAGTAATCCCAAATCCCGTCGTCTCATCGCCTGGTTCCACCGTATACACTGCCTGCGCTGCATTCGTACTTGCGATGGTTAACGCCTTGGTCGTAAACACTTCGCTGCCGTTATAATCCGTAAACTGGAAATAGTATTCCGTATCCGACTTCAGATTCTTAAATACACATTCCTCCCAATCGCTGCTGTTCACATTCTGCCTCTGCTCATCTCCGGAACCGTCCGTCGGCGCATAATAACAGTATGAGACACCACTACCCGTCTCCACATCAAAAGTAATGTTGTTCTCTGTGGATTTGGTATCATAAATAACCACATCTTCGTCTTGCGGCTTAGTATGTAACACAATGCTTTCTGTCTGCGCAAGAGTCTCGCCAAAACTGTCCGCAAGCACCAGATATGTACTGTATTCCTTGTCAGAGCTTACAGATTTGACAAGGGTATATGAATACTGATTATATGAATTTAGATTCATATCAGCCGTATCTTCTACACTGCCGTCCTGTGCTTTATAATAAATGCGCAGAACATATCCTCCATCTAAAGTCTGTTCCCCTTTGGCTTCCAAGGAACTGCTGAATCTAAAATGTCTGAAGCCTTCTTCCGCCTTCAGAGAGAGTTTATACTTTGCTGTCTCAAAGGAATAGCTTCCGTCCTCCTGCTTTGTCAGGGGAATAGAAACCTCTGTCTCGGAACCTTCCGCGCCGCTTTCCGACTCAGTGGAAGCATTCTCTTCCTCATTTAAAACACTCTCTTCATTCTCCGAAGATTCATTATCTGAAGATTCATTATCTGAAGATTCCTTATCTTCTGTTACGACAGGTGCGCTCTCATCCACAAATTCCGATGGACTGTCTGCCCCCCCGGTAACATCTTCCGACTCATCAGAAATGTTTTCAGTCGATTCTGTTGCCTCGGATGATTCGTCTGTCTGCTCACTGCTCTCTGCAACCATATGAGTCTCCGGCTCCGCCGCATAACTCGTCATGGGCGCCGATTCAAACACCATACAGCCTGCAAGTGCAAATGCCAATAGTCGTCTAATCATTTTCCCCTCCATACTTTCCATCTTTTTGGTTGTGAACTATACATCTTCATAATTTTGGGAAGCTTTAAATATTATACCTTGCTATAGATAGTTTTTCAAGTGCCAAGAAGCAATCCAAGCACACGGATTCAGGATATACAATATGCTCCCTTCTAAGTGACAAGTTTTTATTATTTCACTTGTCTACCTAGAAAGGAGCACATCATTATTCCTCAAGTAGCTCTACTTTTATGCTAAGGCTTTTCTTATGACAAAGCCGCAAATCCCTTCTCCAAATCACCGATGATATCATCAATATGCTCTGTTCCGATGGACAGACGGATGGTGTTTTGCTTGATGCCTTGTTCTGCCAGCTCCTGTTCGGAAAGCTGTGAGTGGGTCGTGGTGGCAGGATGGATGATCAGACTCTTGACATCCGCCACATTGGCAAGGAGCGAGAAGATTTCCGTGTTGTCAATAAATTTCCATGCCTCCTCCTTTCCGCCCTTGATCTCAAATGTAAAGATACTCGCCCCGCCATTGGGGAAATATTTTTCATAAAGCGCATGGTCCGGGTGATCCGACAGGGACGGGTGGTTCACATGCTCTACCAGAGGGTGTTTCGCCAAATACTCCACCACCTTTTTCGTGTTTTCCGCATGACGCTCTAGTCTGAGAGACAGAGTCTCAACCCCTTGCAGCAACAAAAATGCATTAAAGGGTGATATGGCTGCACCTGTGTCACGAAGCAAAATCGCTCTGATATAAGTCACAAAGGCAGCGGGCCCTGCGGCATCCACAAAGGACACGCCGTGATAGCTGGGATTTGCCTCTGCAATCGGCGCATACTTCCCGCTGGCCTTCCAGTCAAATTTCCCCGAATCAATGATCACACCGCCCAGGGTTGTCCCGTGACCACCGATGAATTTTGTCGCGGAATGAACCACGATATCCGCACCGTGCTCAATCGGGCGTATCAGGTACGGCGTGCCGAAGGTATTGTCAATCACAAGGGGCAGTCCATGCTTGTGTGCAATCCCTGCGATTGCGTCGATATCCGGAATATCGCTGTTCGGGTTTCCCAGGGTTTCCAGATAAATTGCCTTCGTGTTCTCCTGAATCGCGTTTTCCAGCTCCGCCAGATTGTGGGCATCCACAAAGGTGGTGGTAATACCATATTGCGGCAATGTGTGCGCCAGCAGATTATAGCTTCCTCCGTAAATTGTCTTTTGCGCCACGATATGTTCTCCCGACTGTGCCAGTGCCTGTATGGTATATGTGATTGCTGCCGCCCCTGATGCCAGCGCCAGCGCCGCCACGCCGCCTTCTAATGCTGCCAGCCTCTTCTCCAATACATCCTGTGTGGAATTGGTGAGCCTGCCATAAATATTGCCCGCGTCGCTGAGCCCGAACCTCGCTGCCGCATGTGCGGAATCATGAAATACATAGGATGTTGTCTGATAGATCGGCACCGCTCTGGAATCGGTAGTGGGATCTGCCTGCTCCTGACCCACGTGTAACTGTAATGTTTCAAATTTGTACTTGCTCATGCTAATTTCCTCCTCAGATACTTTTTATTTTGATTTCCTACTGATCTTGTAGATTATGAGGATATCATAGCACGACTTTTCCCATTTAGCAAATACCCGATTCTTAGAGTTGGTTATAAGCAATACTTATAAATCTTCTATATCATCCACTGGAGGATTCAACCCTTCAATCTGCAAATTGTTTTTTTGGGCATAATCCCACAGTGCCGCATGGACAGCCTCCTCAGCCAAAAGGGAACAATGAACCTTTACCGGGGGTAGTCCGCCTAACGCCTCCTGCACTGCCTGATTGGTAAGCTTCAATGCGTCCTCCACGGATTTCCCCTTGATCATCTCTGTAGCTATGCTGCTGGTTGCCACCGCCGCCCCACAGCCAAAGGTCTTAAACTTGCAATCCCTGATGATCTGATTCTCATCAATATCAAGGTAGATTCTCATAATGTCTCCACACTTCGCATTGCCCACCGTACCCACGCCGCTGGGATTTTCAATCTCTCCGACATTTCTCGGGTTGCTGAAATGATCCATCACCTTTTCACTGTATTCGATTATCTGGCTCATACTTTCCCTCCGTTCGCACAAAATCCTCATAAAGCGGCGACATCCCCCGAAGTCTCTCCACAATCCTTTTCAACTCACCCACCACAAAGTCCAACTCCTCCCTGGTCGTCTCGTCGGAAAGGGTGAGCCTTAAGGAACCGTGGGCTATCTCATGGGGAAGCCCGATTGCAAGCAGCACATGGGACGGGTCAAGGGCACCGGAGGTACATGCGGAACCGCTGGACGCAGCGATATCTTTCTGATCCAGCAAAATGAGCAGGGACTCCCCTTCAATAAAGCGAAACGAAAAGTTTGCATTATTGGAGAGCCGCTTGCTTCTATGTCCATTCAACCTTGTATATGGTATCTCAGTCAACACCTTGTCTATCAAATAATCCCTCAATTCACTTTCATAAACGCGCCTCCTATCAAGCTCCCGCTCTGCGATTTCTGTCGCCACTCCAAATCCGACGATTCCCGGCGTGTTGTAGGTTCCTGCCCTTCGCCCTCTCTCCTGTGCGCCGCCGTGAATAAAAGCGCCAATCTTTACACCCTTGCGGATATACAGGATGCCGACACCCTTTGGTCCGTTAAACTTATGACCGCTGGCGCTCAACAAATCGATATTTAACGCCTCCACATCAATATGCTCATGTCCATACGCCTGTACTGCATCCGTATGAAAAATAATATCATTCTCACGGGCAATCTTACCGATCTCCGCGATCGGCTGGATTGTCCCAATCTCATTGTTGGCAAACATGACCGTAATCAGAATGGTATCTTTCCGAATGGCTGCTTTGAGTTCATCCAGCTTTAGGACACCGTCCGCATCCACGTTCACATAAGTAATCTCAAAACCAAGCTTTTCCAGATACTCACAAGTATGCAGGATAGCATGATGCTCGATGGTGGAAGTAATGATATGCTTTCCCTTGTCCCGCCTTGCGAATGCCGTGGCGATCAGCGCCCAGTTGTCCGACTCACTGCCGCCGCCCGTGAAATAGATTTCTTCCGGCTTGGCATGTAAAAATGCCGCCACGGAATCTCTCGCTTTCTCAATCGCCTTCTTGCTCTCCCCCGCAAAGCGGTAAATGCTTGAGGCATTGCCGTATAATTCCCGAAAGTAGGGCTGCATCGCTTCATACACCTCGTCCCTAACCCTAGTTGTCGCCGCATTATCCAAATAGATCATGAATTTCACCTCGACTTTCATATGAGTATTCCGGATTCAATACCTTATTGTGTCCTCCTGAAACCTCCAATGCAGACGCTGTGATATAACTTGCCGCCTCACTGGCAAGAAAAACAATCGGTCTTGCAATCTCATCCGGCTCAGCCATCCGCCGCAGAAGATTTTGTTGCAAGAGCCGCTCCAACGCTTCTTTTGTAAAACCTTTTTCTACAAGCGGCGTCTTCGTATATCCCGGCATAACAGAATTGACGCGTATACCATATGCCGCATATTCCCCTGCGAGCATCGAAGACAGATTCACTAACGCCGCTTTCAAAGATGCATAAATCGTGGATCTTCCAGTTGTTCCGCACCTCGCCGCCAGCGAAGAAACATTGACGATGCTGCCGCCTTTTTCCTTCATAGATTGAAAAGCGAACTGACATCCAAACAATGCTGACTTATAACATGCCGCAATCAAATAATCCATTTCTTCTTCGGTGTAGATC
>CAMWLG010000040.1 GCA_947175035.1 uncultured Lachnospiraceae bacterium
TTTCTGTCAAAGAGAAATGGGTTTTGTGTCTGGTAAGCTCATTATGAGCTGAGAGAGTTGCTCGTTTCTTTTTTTATGTCCAGAATATCATACAGATACTTTTTTCCATCCGCAGAATGCCGAATCAACATTGTTGCCCTAAAGCGATTATACCTCTCGATTTCTCCATCTTCATCATATACAGGTAGTTCAAAATATGCATCATATCTGTACCATCCATATTGAGCATTTCTGATATGTCTCGAATCATGATTTTCTAAAAACCGCTTGTTGACAGCCATTTCCAACAATTCCGGAATTCCCTGTGCTGCATTAGCCTTGGCTTTTGCAAGTGTTCCCATCAACTTATAGGTATATCTCGATCCGGTATATTCATCCGGCAGATCGGAGCCGATATATATTATATCCTTTGTCTCAGCTATTTCGTATGCTGCACCAACATAATCTTTCAAGTATTCTCGTACTTGCCTCCAGTCAATAGACCGCTTCCCCTGAAACCTGATATCATGGATTCTCACAATCTTATTTTTCTCACTGCCCGTGACGATTTCTACCTTTCTCTCCAATGTAATCCTTTCACTCCTTCGTATTTTGCTGCCAAAAATTGTGTCTCGCATTTGATGTGCACGAATCTCCACTGTTATCAGTCGAATAATCTAAGATTTGATTTCTCCCATGGAAAGCAAAGCCACTACCTCCACCCCGCTTGTCCACGGGAACTGGTCCACCGCCACAGCCCGCTCCACTCTGTATCCTTCTCTTAAGAACACCTCCAAGTCCCTCACTAAGCTGGTTGGCTTACAGGAGATATAGACAATATGCTCCACACCATAACCGATAATCTTTGGCAGCGCCTTGGGATGGATACCGTCTCTGGGCGGATCCAGAATGATGATATCCGGCCTCTCCTCCACTTCATCCAGCACCTTCAGCACATCCCCTGCGATAAACTCACAATTGTCCAGCCCGTTCTCCGCAGCACTCTTTCTGGCGGCCTCCACAGCCTCCTCCACAAGCTCCACACCGATAACCCGTCCCGCGGTCTTTGCCATCAGTTGGGCAATGGTCCCCGTACCGCTGTACAGGTCAAAAACCGTCCGGCCGGCTCCCAAATCCCCCACGTACTCCCGCGCCGTCTCATACAATACCTCCGCGCTGTAGGAATTCGTCTGGAAAAAGGAAAAGACCGATATCTTGAAACGGAGCCCCAACAGCTCCTCGTAAAAATAATCCTTCCCGTATAGCAAATCTGTCCTGTCACTGCGCACCACGTCAGCCATGGAATCATTCACGATATGTAAGATTCCTGCCAATTTGCCCTGCAGAAGCCCGTTCGTTTCAAGGGACACAAGCGCCTCCGCAAAACCATTGATCAGCGCTTTTTCATCCTGCGGATTTTGCGAGCTGGTCACCAGCGCCACCAGAATCTCCCCTGTGCGGGAAGCCTTGCGCACCAAGAGATGCCGCAGATATCCCTCATGACTCAGTCTGTGGAAATAGCGCACCTGTCTCGCCGCAAAATATTCCCTCACAGTCCTCAGTATCAAACGATAATCCCCGTCCACGATGCGGCAGTCCTCCACCGTCACTAAATCATAAAAGCTGCCCCGCCTGTGCATTCCCAGAGCCAGCGGCCCGCCCTTGTACTCATCCCCGAAGGAGAACTCCATCTTGTTGCGATATTCATAAATGGCAGGACTCCCCTTGATGCCCTCAAAGCACCACTCCTCCTGCCTTCCCGCAAGAACACCGTCCAGCAGCCGCTTCACTTGCTCTTCCTTCAACTTAAGTTGTTCCTCATAGGGAAGAGAAAGATATGTACATCCGCCGCACAACCCAAAATGGGAACACGGATGTCCGGTCTCCAATGGGGATGCCTCAAGCACCTCCAGAAGCCTTCCTTCCGCCTTCCCTCCGCGCGCTTTATTCACAACAAAACGAATTCTCTGACCGGGCAGGCACAGCTTTACAACCGCGGTCTCCTCTCCCACACGCACAATTCCTTTGCCAGGAAAGTCAACCCGTTCCACGTTTCCCTCATATACCTGTCCCTTTTTCATAGACTCAGTTCACTCCCTCATCCTCGAAGAAGTCCTCATCATCCTCAAAATCATCCTCGAAATCGTCATCAAAATCTTCCAAATAATCCGGATGGAAATAACGATACACGGCATAGCCCACAGCGGCAGCCGCCACCACCACACCTATGATGGCAAAAATCCAAAGAATCGCATTACACTTTTTCTTTCTCTCCTCTTCTTCCCTCTTCTTGCCAAGAAGTTCGTTGAGTTTAAACTCATTTGCCATCTCCAAAGCCTTTTCCAATTTGTCCATAATCATACCTTCCTTTCTCAATAGGTGGTTCTAGTCTAGTATATCACACTCTTTTTAAAATTACTACAACCTTTTCAATTTTGCAAACGAAGCATACATGATCTTCTGCCCTGCACCGTCAAACATCACCGTAACCTTGTAGTCCCTAGGTTCCTTGACAATCGCCGTCACTGTGCCCTCGCCGTACTTGATATGCCCCACTCTGTCACCCACATCATAGTCCAGGCTTCCGACAGCCTCGCTCTGCAGCCCCCGCTGTATGCCGGCAATCTGATTCAAGCTCCCGATTCCTTTGGCAATAAAGGGTTTATCAGCCTGCGGGGTGGTTCTGGGCAGCACGACCGCGCGGCTTCGCTCTAAAACCTCCGACGCCCGCTTAGTTCCAGGCATGGTATTATCCATAAGCGTTGCGGGAATCTCCCGCACGAACCGGCTGATGGCATTGTACTGTGTCTCTCCCCTCACCATACGCATACGGGCACAAGTGAGCGTCAGCTCCTCCTTCGCCCTGGTGATACCCACATAGGCAAGGCGTCTCTCTTCCTCCATATCCTCCGGATCGTCCGTCTTAATGGACATATAGCTGGGGAACAGCCCGTCCTCCATACCGGAGAGATACACGGCCGGGAATTCCAACCCTTTGGCAGAATGCAGCGTCATCAGCAAAACCCTGTCGTCCCCGTCCGTCACACTGTCGATATCCGCTACCAGAGCAATCTCCTCCAAAAATTCCGAGAGGCTGATCTCGTCATGAGTCTCCTCATAGCTCACCGCCTTCGTGATTAATTCATCCAGATTGGAAAGCCTGTCCTCCGCAGACTCATCATCCTGATCACGCAGATATTCCTCATAGCCGGTATGCTCAATCACCGCCTGAATCAACCCGGCAATTCCATAGGACTCCCGGCCGCTTCGAAGCACCTGGATCAAGTTGACAAAACCGTTAATTTTAGATGCCGCCCTGCCCAGCCCCGGCACATCATCCACCATGCACATGGCGTCATAAAGACTGATATCCCGCATCTGCGCGTAATCCGCAAGTTTTTCCACAGACGCGGCACCGATTCCTCTCTTGGGCACATTGATGACGCGCCGCAGCGCCACCTCATCCCGACCGCTGTCAATGGTTTTTAAATAGGCAAGTACATCCTTGATCTCAGCCCTGGCATAGAAATTCACACCTCCCACCACACTGTAGGGAATCCCTTCCACCACCATGCGCTCCTCCAGAAGTCTTGCCTGGGCATTGGTGCGGTAGAGCACGGCACAACCGCCATACTTTGCCTCCCCCTGCCTTACTCTATGCTTGATATCGTCGGCAATATACTCCGCCTCCTCGTATGCATTGTCAAACTGCCGCAGATGAATCCGGCTCCCGGCGCCTTGATCCGTCCATAATGCCTTATCCTTGCGCCCAACATTGTTCTTGATCACCGCATTGGCAGCATCCAAAATATTCTGAGTGGAACGATAATTTTGCTCCAGCTTGATCACGACCGCCTCCGGATAGTGAATCTCAAAGTCAAGAATATTCCTGATATTCGCTCCCCGAAACCGATAGATTGACTGATCGTCATCCCCCACCACGCAAAGGTTTCGATACTTATCCGCCAAGAGACGGATCAGCTCAAACTGCGCCAGATTCGTGTCCTGATACTCATCCACCATGATATAGCGAAAACGCTCCTGATAATTTTCCAGAACCTCCGGACAACATTTGAAAAGTTCCACCGTCTGGGTAAGGATATCATCAAAATCCAGCGCGTTGCTTTTCTTCAAGGTTTCCTGATACTCTCTGTAAGCCCTCGCCGTCACTTGCTTGTGATAATTCCCCACAGCCTGAATCTCATACTCCCGCACATCCACCAAGTCATTTTTCGCCGAGGAAACAGCGTTCAAAAGACTCCTCTCAGAATATGTCTTGGTGTCGATATTCAGCCTTTTACACACGCCCCTCATTACGGTTTTCTGGTCATCCGTATCATAAATGGTGAAGTTGTTATCATATCCTATCCGGTCAATATGCCTGCGCAAAATACGCACACACGCGGAATGAAAAGTGCTGACCCATATCTGATCCGCCCCAAAACCCACAATACTGTCCACCCGCTCCCGCATCTCCTGCGCCGCCTTATTCGTAAAAGTAATCGCCAGGATATTCCATGGATTTACCCCCATCTCGTCGATGAGATAAGCAATCCTATGGGTCAGCGTGCGGGTCTTACCGCTTCCGGCGCCCGCCAGCAAAAGAAGGGGCCCGTCCGTGTGATAGACGGCCTCCTTCTGTTCTTTGTTCAAAGTATCATAAATGCTCATATTATTTCACTTCCTTCACCGCTGTGAAATTCCATACACGTATATTGAACTCCACCACCGGCGTATCGCAATAAGGACATTTCTTGGCGCCCAGCGACATCAATGGTGCTCCACAGTTGGGACAATTCAATCCCAGACCCGAATCCTCTAAATTCTCCACCGTGTCGCGATCCTGAATGTAGGAAACCTCCACATTATAGCGTGTCTGCTCCTTCATATCACTGTGCCCCTCGACAAGCTTCCCGTCTCTCTCCACATAATGAATAGATTCCACGGCGGACTGCAGCACAATACTACAGCGCCCCTTTATCTTTCGGTACTGGTTGATCTCCGTGCGGTGTATATGTATTCTCTGAAAATACTCCCTGCACTCCCGATTCTGAAGCATCTGAATTCGCTGACGCAGACTGTCCTTCAGCTCCTCGGTTCCCTCCTCAAGCAGCGAGGCATTCATTCCGTCAATCCCCCGCAGATAGGAAGTCAACACATTTTCCGCACGAGTCTTCATCTCGTCATAATGAAACTCTGGAAAATCCCTCATAATCTGCGGTAGATAAAGATTGGTGGCGGAGGACACTGACTTTGGCGTGTTGGCATTCTCCAACTCCACCTTTTTCATGCCCTCCACCGGATTGTTCGTACCAAAAATCATTCGTGAATAGGACTGCACAGTCCTAGAAACACGACGATAAATCGTGTATCCTATGACACCAACCACAGCGATGCTCACCGCAAAAATCCCCGCCGCAATCAATAACCCGACAACACTTGCGTTCACCTGTCTCTCCCTTTCCTTCCAGACAGCTCTGTTTATACTCTGTCATTCTCGTCAAAAGGATCTCCGCACTCCGGACAGAACTTAGGAGGGTTCATAGGATCCTCCGGCTCCCATCCGCACTTATCACATTTGTAAAGCGGCGCGCCCTCCGGCTTCTTAGCCCCGCACTCTGAACAGAATTTCCCCTGATTCACAGCGCCACAGCTACAGGTCCAGCCCGCCTCGCTGGGCTTCGGCTTGCCACACTCCGCGCAGAACTTCCCTCGGTTGTCCGTCTTGCCACAACCACAGGCCCAGCCCAACACAGGAGCCTGCGAAGGTGCCTGCATCTGAGGATTGCCCGCAGCCACACCTGCCATCTGACCCTGTCCCGCCACCTGATTCTGGGCGTTCATTTGATACAGGGTATTGGCATTCATGCCACCTGCCATATTCGCCATATTCATACCGGCAAATGCCATCATTGGACCGGTAGAGGTATTGGAGGCTGCCGCCTTCATCGCCTCGGCCTGCGCCGCGGTCAACGTGGCAGCTGCCATGCCGGGATTGGTCAAAACCTTGTTCTTCTGAAGCTCATTGAGCGTCTTTCTGTCTTCCTCGGGAATGGAAGGCGCGTTCATGGTCATGCTGACAATCTCAATACCGCGCAGCTGCGTCCATTTCTCCGTCAACGCCTCCTTCAGATACTCTGTCAGCTCCTCGCAATGCGCCGGAATTTCACTGGGCCGGACACCCTGTGCTCCCACCTTCGCAAGCGCAGGCTGAAGCGCAGTGAGCAGCTCGGACTTCATCTGGCTCATAATCTCGGAACGCTTAAACTCCTGAGCCTTGTTGCCCGCCACGTTCTTATAAAACAACAACGGATCAATCAATTTAAAGGAATACATACCATTACACTTAAGCACGGTATCCATATCGAAGCCGATATTCGCATCTACAATGCGGAACGGAATGGGAGTCGCAGTGCCATACAGATTCTCCTTGATCTCTTTGATATTGAAAAAGTACACCCGCTGATCCTTCAATGTATCACCAGCTCCGGTAAAACGTCTTACCATGGTCTTAAAGCTGTTCACCGCGCTTGTGCCCAGACTGCCGGCAAAAATACTGGGCTCGGTAGAGGTGTCATACACAAACTCCCCGGGATCCGCACAAAACTCCGCAATCCCTCCCTGATCAACAATGATCATACACTGCCCTTCATTGATGGCAATGATGGAACCGTTGGAAATAATATTGTCCGTGCCCTTGTTGTTGCTGTTGCTACGTTTCTCCCCCTTCACCATCAACACATCATCCGAGAGGGAATTACAGTAGAAATACTCTATCCACTGATCTGCCAACATGCTGCTCACAGCATCCTTCGCCGCCCTAATCAATCCCATTTGCATATCCTCCGTTTTTTTATTTAAAAATCAACTCCCCATTATTTTAGCAAATTTTTGAATGTTCCTCAACTATTTTCACAATATTCTTTACAAATCTTCAAAATTCAACTAAACTTTAGGAAGGCAACTGATTTTTATACGAATATATTAACACAGAGGAAACGATTTAACATGGGAAAAAAAGCTACAAAAGCCGCTGATAATATGTACTATCTCGCACGTTGCGAGGCCGCAGAGGGCAACACGGCTCCAAACGGATGCAATGCTGCTCCGCTCCCAGAGGATGTCCGCACCGCCCTTAGCAGCCGTGAGAGGGCTTCCGAACTTCTCGGCATTGAACGCACCAGGCTCGCCCGTATTGAACTTGGCACCATCTCCCCCTATCCAGAGGAGGTTAAGGCTATGGCGAAAGTATACAATGCCCCTGAGCTCTGCAACGCATACTGTGCCAGAGAATGCCCTATCGGGCGGGACAATGTGCCGGAGGTGACGATTGACGATTTTGACCGCCTGGCGTTGAAGGTCTTAGGCTCTCTAAAAGATATTGACGCCCTGCGCACCTCCCTCATCGCCATCTCCGAGGATGGAGTGATTGAAGCGGATGAACAGCCTGCCTTCCAGGAGATTCTCGACTCTTTGGAGAAAATCAGCACCAACGCCAAAGCACTGCAGCTTTGGGCACTCAAAAATATTCGCTTAAAATAATGCCGCGAGGATCCATCCCCGCGGCATTCCCAATACCTATACATGGCATCTGGTTTATTTCCCAGCTGCCTTCTTTGCAAAATCTGTGTTCACCAAATTCTCATAGGGCACCTTGTTCTCCAGCACCTTGAACTCAATCAGGATATTCTGCAGCAAATCAAAGCTTTCCTGCTCAAAAATCAAATCCTGTTTCCAAGTGTCCTGCTGATGATAACGCTCCACAATCTTCGTGATCGTATCCAGATCAGTTTCCTCAAACTGGGGGGCAATGACCTTCGCAATCTCCTCAGGTGTGTGTGCATTGACATAATCCATGCCTTTTTGGAGTGCGTCAGTAAATGCCTGAATCGTCTCCGGATGCTTCTCGATATAACTCTTCTTAGCCGAGAAGGAGGTATAAGGCACATAGCCGGAATCTTCCCCAAGGGACGCCACTACATAGCCATCACCCTTTTTCTCCAACAGTGTTGCATGGGGCTCAAACTCCACCGTGAACGCCGCGGAACCACCTGAGAACGCCGCTGCGGTGGAACCAAAGTCAATGCTTTGATCAATGCGTAGATCCGTCGCAGGGTCAATGTTGTTTTTCAGGAGGATATACTCAAAGACCATCTCAGGCATACCGCCTGCTCTTCCCCCCAGCACATCCTTATCCTTCAACATATCCCAGGTAAAATTCTCTATGGGCTCTCTCGCCACCAGAAAATTCCCCGCCCGTTGGGTCAGCTGGGCAAAATTCACCACATAATCCTCTGTGCCGCCCGCATAGGTGTACACGCTGCTCTCACACCCCATGAAACCGATGTCTGCCGCACCCGTCAGCACTGCCGTCATGGTCTTGTCAGCGCCAAAGCCCGTCACCAGCTCCAGCTCGATTCCATTCTCCGCAAAATAGCCCTCCTCGATCGCCACATACATCGGGGCATAGAAAATCGAGTGGGCTACTTCGTTAAGCACTACCTTTGTCCTGCCGCCTGTCTTAACTTCCGCTTTCTTCGATCCACACGCGGTAAGAGACAGGCTGACCAAAAGCATACAAAGAACAAGCGCCAATATTTTTCTGCACCTTTTCATAACATAAATCCTCCAGTTTGAATTGTTGTCTATGGATTATATTATGAATGCGTCGGGATTCGGTGCTTGTACGAGGGGACATAGAATTGGACATCAGCTAAGATTCGCCTTAATCTTCTCAATCATCTCCGCATACTCTGCATCACTCAGATACGTCTTACCGGGATTCATCTCAAAGGTGCCGCCCCACTCGTCGCCATCTTTATACTTGGGGCAAAGATGCATGTGTAAATGGCAGCCCGTGTCACCGTATGCGCCATAATTAAGTTTATCCGGATGAAAGGCTGCATGAATCGCCTTCGCGGCACGGTTGACATCCGCAAAGAATTTGTTTCTCTCCTCGTCACTGATATCCACGATCTCGCTGACATGATCCTTGTATGCCACGATACATCTGCCCGGATGGGACTGCTCTTTAAACAAAATCAATGTTGAGACCTCCAACTCACAGATGAAAATACCGAACTTGTCCAGCAACTCACCTCTCATACAATAACCGCAATTTGCATCCTTCATATTCTTCTCTCCTATCCACCTGCAGATTATCTCCGCCGGTTCGTTATTTGGCAGCAGCTTGTATTGCCACGCCGTCTTATGTTTATATTGTATGCTTCTTTACCAGAATTTGCAAGTGTCGAAAGCCCTATATATTCACAAGCCTCCCGATACTTTCCGGATTCGCGTTGAGCACAAGCTCCTCTGGAAAATCCGTCTCCCGTAACACCTCAAGAGCCTCCTCAAAACGCCCCACAGTATAGCAGATATGGCTGTCTGTCCCCAGCAGCACGGGTGTGTCATATTTCTTACAGGTCTTTAAGAGTGTGATAATATTTTCCCTGCCATTCTGTCTGGAAGGGTGTGTCAGGGACGCGTTGTTCAGTTCCAGTGCCACGCCTTCCCGCTTTGCTGCCTTCACTAACTCTTCATAGTCCAACGGGTAGCGTGAATCGTCAGGATGTCCCAATATCTTCACGTAAGGATTCTCCATGGCATGGATGGAGGCAATCGTATTCTCCTCCCTGCTGCCGGGTTTCACGCAGGACACATGCATACTGGCAATCGCGTAATCCAATCTGGAAAGCATGGTTTCATCCAAATCAAGACCACCCTCATAGTCCATGATATCAACCTCCGCCCCGCAGAAAAGCCGCAACTCACCATATTGTCTGGGAATACATTTATAATTTCCAAAATAATTGCGGTGAGGCCCCCCGGGCACGGCAGGGCCATGCTCGCTTAATCCCAGAAACAACAGCCCCACCTCCCGCGCAGCCTCAATATTTTCCTTCAGCGTGCTATATCCGTGGCCGCTTGACACCGTGTGGGTATGCAAGTCCATATAAATCTTCATTCTTCCGTCTGTCCCTTCTCCTTGCTGCTTTGACGTTTCTTCGTTTTCGCGGATGTCGCCTTCTCTGCAAGCTCGTCAATCATTTTCTCAATAATCATTTTTTTCACATAGACATCAAAACTTAACAGACAGATAAAGGAAAACTGGCGCAGGAACTCCTGGCTCTCTAGTGGTGCGTCGTCGAAAGTCTGCTCTGCCAGTTTAAACTTCTCAATCACATCCTGCTTGAGCATCTCTATCTGGCCCTTCTCCATGCCAAAGGCTTCCTGATAGACACTCTCCAAATTAAATTCCTTGCCGTTCTGGAAAAACTGCTCCGTGATAGGCCCCAGAAGTGTCTGAATATCACTGATGGACATAATTCCCTTGTAATAGTAGATAAATATCAACAAAAGCACATGCTCCTTGGAATATTTCTTCTTCACGGGGGGCGGCAGCAGGTTATTTTTGGCATAATTGTTGATCATGGTCTTGGTGAGAATCTTGTCATCACCGGGATTGCGTGCACCCGCCCGCAGCCGGCTATCCATAAAAGTTGTCACCTGATCCATATATAAATCAATATTAGGTATATCCGAGGGCTTGATGTACTCAATACGCTCCAAGCTCTCCAAAATACTGTTTAACAGGTCTTCCGTATTAATCGTCAATGTTACTCCTCCTTAGGCTCAGACCATACCTAGTATGTCATAAATCTTATATCCCTAATACAGTATATAGTATTTAAAACCACATATCAACTATTTTTTATATTTAGATAGCTAATTTTATGGTCAATTTCCTGTTTACTTTAAGAATTTAGTGTGGTAAAATGTCCCCTAGAGATTCCCATTGTAAAATTTTACAGTGCGAAAGTGCTCTATCCATTATTTTTTGAAGAAAGAATGAGGATATTTAAGATGAATAAAAAGATTAAAACAGAAGCCGTGGATTTTTTATTTGATGCTATCTTAAGCCTTGAAACACGCGAGGAATGCTACAATTTCTTCGAAGACCTGTGTACCGTAAATGAACTGCTCTCCCTCTCCCAGCGCTTTGACGTGGCATCCATGCTCAGAGACCACAAAACCTATCTTGAAATTGCAGAAAAAACCGGCGCATCCACTGCCACCATCAGCCGCGTAAACCGCTCCCTCAATTACGGAAACGATGGCTATGATCTGGTATTTGAGCGGATTAGCCGGTAAAAAATTTATGTTCATAAATTATTTATGTTTATGAATTGTTCTCTGATGAACCTGACGTCTGCCCTTGCATAGCTTCGCCGGATGTATTTTCCCTCGCTGATTCTTCCTGCAATTCATTGCTCTCCGCCTCTTGCACTTCGCGCAATGCCTCCGCGAGAGCCGCCTTTGCGGACTTCTTGCTCGCCTTGACAGCCTTTGCTGCCCTTGCCTTAGCCTTTCTGTCAGACACAGGCTGATTCATATCGCACTTTCCTTGGAATATTGCGTTCTCATCAATGACAATCACCGTCGTGACGATGTTGCCCAACACCTTCGCAGTACCGGTGAGTTCCACCTTCTGCTGCACCGTGATATCTCCGAGAACTTCTCCTCCGATCACAACCGACGCCGCTGTCACATTCCCGTTGACAGAACCGCCAGCACCCAGAATCAACGTGCCTCCCACAGTCACGCTTCCGTCAATATCCCCGTCAATCCTGACAGAACCGGGTGATGCAAAATCCCCATCAATCTGTGTTCCTTTTCCAATCAGTGTTGAAATACTGATTTCCGTCTCCTTCTTGCCCATCATAATACTTCTCCTCCTTAACCTACAATGTCCAACATTTCTTCCGGATTAATATAGACTCCATCCTTCATCATTTGATAACCCAGCTTTTCATGACCCGCTTCAATCTCAAAAAGGGGCGTACCTCCTGCCACCGATTCGCCTTTCTCCACCTTCGGCTCCCCGGCGTTTCTGTATATTGTCACATAGCCATTGCCATGGTCAACCCATATATTATGTCCATATTCCACATCGTCATTGACCGCCGTTACTGTACCGATCGCCGTAGCCACCACAGTAGTTCCCACCGCAGCGGTAAACACAAAGATAGGATCACCCTCCAAGAATTCCTCCACGGAGGCAGAACCATTCAACGGAAACTCTGTTGGCCTGCTCCGCTTTTCAAGCTGTTCCAGCAGCTCAGCCTCACTCTGGGTCTTCTGGCTGACTGTCTCGCTCAATATCTGGACTGTCTCATTCAGTCCCACAATCTCCGTCTCCAGCCCCAGCTTGTCATTCTTTAACTGGTCATTTTCCTCCTCCAGCCGCTTAATCTCTGATAACTGCCCATCACTGCGGGCATCCACCGCCTCCCAGATTCTTTCTTCATAGAGAATATAACCCAGCATGACGCCAATGACAATGCAGAGCGCCAAAATAATCACCCAGAGCAGTCTGGATGTAATCCGGAATTGTTTTACCTTGGCATCAGTTGCGTTAGATGTAACGAGTACGACATGGCTTATTTTGCGCTTGTGTTTGTCACGTAGCATAAAATGTCACCTCCGGTAAACTTCATAATTGTACCACATGTGACCATTTACAGCAATATTTGCTTAATAAATTTGTAACATTTATCCAAGTTTTTCTTGTTTTTATTGTAAAAAATGTAAATTTTCCAATGTATTTTTTGTCTATAATATACAAATCCCTGGAACCTAGACCTCGAGAGACATATCTCCCTGCACAATCCACTTCTTCTTTCGCATAAACTCAGAAATCAACAGGCTCAGTATCCCGGGCAGGATAAAGTGCATCAGCAGGATTAACCCGATTGCCGCCGCTGCGCTCATACCGCCCTCTCTCATGGAGCCGTAAGCTGCAAACTGTCCCACGAATCCCGCAGATCCCATACCTGACCCCACCGGCGTGCTGGTCATATGGAATACCGCCGAGGACACAGGCCCCAGAATCGCGCTGGAAAAAATCGCAGGCAGCCAGATAACAGGTTTCTTCACAATATTGGGCACCTGCAGCATGGAGGTTCCCACTCCCTGGGCAATCAGACCGCCCATCTTGTTCTCCCTGTAACTCGCCACCGCAAAACCCACCATATTGCAGCAGCACCCAACGGTTGCCGCGCCCGCCGCAAGACCGCTTAAACTCATGGACACGCCAATCGCCGCGGAACTGATGGGCAATGTCAATATCATCCCCATCAACACGGAGACCACAATCCCGCCGATAAAAGGATGCTGCTCCACGTTCACATTCACCAACGCTCCCAGCCACCCCATAAGAGCCGTAATCGGAGGCCCTGCCACAAACCCTGCCACAGAGCCGGACAGAATCACCACCAGCGGCGTCACCAGAATGTCCACTTTAGTCTTGCCCGCCACAAGATGCCCGACCTTGATCGCCACAATCGCCGCGATAAAAGCTCCCAGAGGTTCCCCTGGCTTACCCAGCCCATAAGCTTCCATGGCAGTCACACCCGGGAATGCCCCAATCATGCCTGCCACAGCCGCGGATACCGCCACCAGCGGCCCTTCCTTGAATTTGCACGCCACACCTACGCCAATGCCCGCTCCTGTGAGCGTTTTCGCCACATTGCTGACGGCATTCAGATACACACCCAATGTCCCGCCAATCAGACTGCCCAACTGCGCGATAATCGTCCCGATAATCAGCGTTGAAAACAGTCCCAGCGCCATGCCGCTCAGTCCGTCAATAAAAATTTCCCTTAACCACTTAGTACATTTTTCTTTCACTTTCGTTCTCCTTTTGCTTATGTATGCATATTTCGAGCACATCCTCCCAACGCAGCGTTCCTCCAAACAAATCCAACGCGCTGCCCACGGTCACGTTCAACCGATCATGCCCCAACTCCTTCAGGAGCAGCAAATCCTCCATATTGTGAACACCTCCCGCGTATGTAGCAGGCAGTCCGTCCCAACTTCCAAGAAGTCCTGCCAGCTCCCGCTCAATCCCCTGATTTTTCCCCTCAACATCCACCGCGTGGATCAGGAACTCATCACAATACTCCGAAAGTCTGTCCATGAGCTCTATCGTCACTCGCTCTCTCGTCATCTTCTGCCAGCGGTCTGTCACAATAAAATATCCATCCATTGTCCGCCTGCAGCTGAGATCCAACACCAGCCGCTCCTTCCCCACCGCCTGCACCATCTCGTCCAGCCTGTCGTAACGGATGCTCCCGTCCCGAAACACATAGGAGGTCACGATCACATGACTTGCCCCCGCCTGAAGGAATTCTCCCCCGTTTGTCGGAGTGATACCGCCACCCACCTGCATGCCCCCCGGATAGGCGGCAAGCGCATCCATGGCCTGCCGCTTGGTCTCGCCATAATGCTCGCTGTCCACACTGTTCAAGAGAATGATATGTCCCCCTTTTAATCCCGCTTTTTTATATAAATCGGCAAAAAAAGCTGCCGTCTGCTCCGCAACGAAGTTCTCCTCCGCCTGATTGCCGGCATCCCGCAGGCTGCCGCCCACAATCTGTTTCACTTTCCCGTTATGAATGTCGATACATGGACGAAATTCCATATCCGCTCCCATCCGCGCGCCCGCGCCTGATTCCATATTTTACCATAATTTTTTTATCAATTTTTTTCAAATATTTCCATCAAACATTCCCATATTACACTAAAAACGCTTTCCAGTCCAGTCCAAAACAACAGTATAAAAATAAATATCTCGTCAATACTAATGCAAGCCCCACAATTTTTGAATTTTCAGGGGCAGGAAGGGAGGATATTATGAAGAAAAAAATTTTAGCATTAGGTCTTGTGATTGCTTATCTTTCCATGGCAGTCGCATGTTCCACCAACAACAAGGGCAATTCCGGCAATATGGCCGGAAACAGCTCTCAGAATGAATCTTCCACCCAGAATAATGGAGGAAATAACGGCGCAGGCCTAGCCAACAACACAACAGCCAACAACAGCGCCAATAATAATTCTACTGCCAATAACGGGAATGGAAACGGAAACGAGAACGGCGTAAACAATTCCAACAATTCCATCACTGACATGGGCGGTGCAAACCCCAATGACAACATTTCCTTAGTAGATGACACAAACAATGTCGTCGGGGATGCTATCAACGGCGTAGCCAACAGTGTCACTGACGCTGTGGACAATCTGGTAGGCAGCAATAACACCAATAATAACACAAACACTGGTACCGCTGGCTCTACAGGCTCCACCAGAACCAGCCGCGGGGCAATGTCCCGATAGAACAATAGCAGCAACATCCTAACGGCACACTCAGCAAAATGTCATAATAAAGGGGAGCACCTTTATCCAAAGTCTCCCCTTTTTGCTGATAATTCATGCCTATCCTATCACATCGGACATTTCATACATACCGGCGGGCTTCCCAGCCAGGAACTTGGCCGCCTGTATCGCTCCCTTGCCAAACACCGCCTTGGAATACGCCGTGTGGGAAAAGGTGATCACCTCGTCAGGCCCCGCAAAAATTACATCATGGTCGCCCACAATCGTGCCGCCGCGCACGGCGCTGATGCCAATCTCCTTCTTGGGACGTTTCTCCCTTCGTCCGCTTCTGTCAAACACATACTCATATTCCCCGTCAAACTCCTCATTGATGGAATCCGCCAAAGCAAGGGCAGTGCCGCTGGGAGCGTCCACTTTCAGATTATGGTGTTTCTCCACCACCTCTATATCAAAGCCCGCCGGCGCCAGAACCCCTGCAGCCTCCTTCAACAGCTTGAGCAGCAGATTAATGCCGAGAGACATATTGGCTGACTTTAAAATCGCAACCTTCTCGGAGGCAGCCCTCACCTTCGCAAGCTGCTCTTCACTCAAACCCGTCGTGCAGAGCACACAGGGAAGATTGTTCGCCGCGCAATAATCCAGCATCTCTTCTGTCATGGCGGCTGATGAGAAATCAATCACGCAATCCGCCTCCACATTGCATTCCTCCAATGTTTTAAATACCGGGTATGGATTGTGTCCGTCATCCCACAGATCGATTCCTGCCACCAGAGTGGCCTCTGTATCCTCCGCCAGCAGGCTGCTGATCGTCTGCCCCATTTTACCATTGCATCCTCGCATAATCACTTTAACCATTTTGATTCTCCTTATAAAATACCATATGCCTTCATGGCTTTCTCCAAGCGTTCTACATTAGCAGGCTCCATCTCTGTCAGAGGCATGCGAAGCGTTCCTGCCTCCATCCCCATCAGATTCAGCGCCTTCTTCACAGGAATAGGGTTCACCTCACAGAATAACGCACCGCACAAATCCATTGCTTCCAGTTGCATCTTGCGGCTGCCCTCCACATCGCCATCCAGAAATTTCTGACAGATCTCATGGGTCTGCCTTGGCGCCACATTGGACAACACGGAGATCACACCGATACCGCCTAACGCCATGATCGGCACAATCTGGTCATCATTGCCCGAATAAATATCCACACACCCGTGGGAAAGCGCTGCCAGATGGGCAATCTGACTGATATTGCCGCTGGCCTCCTTCACGCCGAGGATATTGTCCACCTCCTTGCACAGACGTACCACCGTCTCGGGAAGGATATTGCAGCCTGTACGGCTGGGAACATTATAGAGGATCACCGGAATCTTCACGGAATCCGCCACAGCCTTAAAATGCGCATAAAGGCCGTTCTGAGTGGCCTTGTTATAATAAGGTGTCACCAGCAGCAAGCCATCCGCACCGTATTTTTCAGCCTCAGTGGAGAGATAAATCGCCGTCTCCGTGCAGTTGGAGCCTGTGCCCGCCACCACGGGAATCCTGCCTGCCACCTTATCAACACAGTATTTGATCGTCTCCAGATGCTCCTCGTGGGTGAGGGTTGACGCCTCGCCCGTGGTTCCGCAGACGATAATCGCATCCGTTCCATTCTTGATCTGAAACTCGATCAATTCGCCAAATTTCTCAAAATTCACTTCTCCATTCGCTTTCATAGGTGTCACAATCGCAACACCCGCACCCGTAAAAATTGCCATGATATTTCCTCCTTTAATATAATTCATCTGTGTAATCGAGTAGGGAAGCTTTCCCTACCCGCGCGCCGCCGATGCGCCACTTTTAGTGACATATTTCCTCTGCATCGGCGTGTGCATAAAAAAGAACCGACGCACGAATGCGCCGGCAAATTCTCTTTTTTGCTCACACGATAGCGCACCACCCATGCGGATGACAGTCATACGGTTCTTAACCGCATGCCCAAGAAGTGATTCACAGGACATCCCCTCTTTCGGCGCGTTCCCCTTTCTCCTTCCCTCCCCTGCGCCTGCCGCATCAGGAAAAATACTCTTGAAACACGCAACCTCTATCTATAAGTTATTGTAACTATTTTATTCATCTTAGCATTTTCATGCGTTGCTGTCAACGGTTTTAATACTTATTTGTTTCTTGAATTCACGGTTTCTATCTTAGAGACCTCATCCGCCAGCACACAGACCTCATCGCTCAGATTGATGCCTGTGAGAATCACGTCCGTCTCACCGCGGCCATCCAAAAGATTCTTCAAATCCTCCGCTTGAAGAATTCCCTTTTCCACAAGTCCCAAAACCTCATCCAAAATCAACAGATCGCATTCGCCGGTAGTCAGCACCTTCTTGGCAAAGCCAATGCCATTCTTAATATTGCTGATTTCCTCCTGCTTGCGCTCTTCCGACAGTTCCTCATAATTCTCATCAGATTTCTCAAAACGAAACAGTTTAATCTCCGGCTCCAGCCTGCGTAAGAATTCAGAATCCTGAAGCCCTAGTCCTTTGCCCTTCAGAAACTGAATCAACACCACGCGCCCGCCAGCCACGGCAGTCTGTACTGCCCTGCCCAAAGCCGCGGGTGACTTGCCCCGGCCGTCTCCGGAATAAATATATACACTACTCATACACTACCTCCATAAACAGACAACCCTCGCTGCCCAAAAAGGAGTATATCATATATTTCCAAAAATGGCAAATTATGCTGCGAACTTTCGCATGTTATCCTTCATTCGGACACAATCCATCGTCCGACAAAGCGGAATCCTCCTTCTCCGCCGCCCCCATAAGCTCAAGCTTGCTCACGGAGACTTCAAACGCCACTCGTTTCTCCACATGCTCCTCATCCAGCTTCTTCATATATTCCCTGCTCTGGATGCGTCCCCAGATGGCACAGCGCTCTCCTACCTTAAAATGATTGGCATACCGCGCGTTCCTTCCCCAACAGATGCATGGTATGTAATCCGATTTACCATAGGGACGGTTGACCGCCAGCAGCAGATCCGCAATCTCTCTTCCGAGAGGAGTTTTTCTATAGATGGGCTCCTTGCAGATATATCCATCCAGATAGATCTGATTGGTCTTAGAACTCTCCTCTACCTCCTCCACAAATTCTACTTCTCTGGCAAAAACGGACAGCACCAGTCTGTTCTTTCTCTCCTCATGGCGATTGTAGGAACGAAATTGCCCATTCACACAGATCAGCATCCCAACGTAATCCTCGTTCACGTCCAAAAGCCGCTCGGACACCATCACCGGAATAATGTCGAAGCTCTCACTCAGTCTCTGTACCTTCACATCAACCATGTAAAACCCTTCTCCGAAAATCTCATGGCTGTATGAAAAACCGCTGACCACTTCTCCCATCACCGTCACCTGATTGTTTTCAATAACCTTATCCGTCATATTTGTTCTCCCTTCTTACACCTTTGTAAATATTTTATGACAATATATATATACTATAAGATGAGCCAAAATAACACAAAATCACATCGCCCTATAATGTCAAAATCCGCATATTTTCGCTATTTCCACATACAATATATTGTGGTCTCATTTTTCAATCCCCCCGAAAATGCGCTTTTTTATTGCATCACAAAATAAATGGTGCTATACTATAACAGTTTGGTTGCGGGTCATATTTTCCGCCGCCGAAATCGACAAAGAATACAACATTATGCCGTCCGCCGGCATGATCGGAAGGAAGAATCATATGAGACAAAAAAGAGAAGATGTCAGGAACATTGCAATTATCGCCCATGTAGACCACGGCAAGACCACGCTGGTGGACGAGCTGTTAAAGCAAAGCGGCGTATTTAGGGAAAATCAGGAGGTTGCGGAACGCGTCATGGACTCCAATGATATTGAGCGTGAACGCGGTATCACAATTCTCTCCAAGAACACCGCAGTCATGTATAAAGACACCAAAATAAATATTATCGACACGCCGGGTCATGCAGACTTTGGGGGAGAGGTGGAGCGCGTGCTCAAGATGGTAAACGGCGTTATCCTGGTGGTAGACGCCTTCGAGGGCGCCATGCCCCAGACAAAGTTCGTGCTGCGCAAAGCTCTGGAATTAAAGCTTCCCGTCATCGTGTGCATCAACAAAATCGACCGCCCCGAGGCAAGACCGGACGAAGTCGTGGACGAGGTGTTGGAACTGTTCCTGGAGCTTGATGCGGATGACTCCCAGCTGGACTGCCCCTTTGTGTATGCCTCCGCCAAGGCAGGTGTCGCGTCCCTTGACGTCAAAGAACAGGGTGTCAGCATGGAACCCTTATTCGAGACCATCCTTGACTACATTCCTGCTCCAGAAGGTGATCCCGAAGCAGGCACACAGGTACTTATCAGCACCATCGACTATAATGAATATGTCGGGCGCATCGGCGTGGGCAAGGTAGATAACGGCACAATCAAAGTCAATCAGGATGTGATCATCTGTAACCATCACGAACCGGATAAACAGGTGAAAGTGAAGGTGAGCAAGCTCTATGAATTTGACGGCTTGAACAAGGTGGAGGTCAAGGAGGCAGGAATCGGTTCCATCGTGGCAATCTCCGGCATTGCGGATATCCATATCGGAGATACCCTCTGCTCTCCTGAGGCAGTGGAACCCATTCCCTTCCAGAAAATCAGTGAGCCTACTATTGCGATGCAATTTATTGTAAATGATTCCCCCTTGGCCGGTCAGGAGGGCAAATATGTCACCAGCCGCCATATACGCGAAAGATTATTCCGCGAGTTGAACACTGATGTATCCCTGCGCGTGGAAGACACGGAAGCCACAGACAGCTTCAAAGTCTCCGGACGAGGCGAGCTGCATTTGTCTGTTTTGATCGAGAATATGCGTCGGGAAGGCTTTGAATTCGCCGTGAGTAAGGCGGAAGTTCTGTATAAAGAAGATGAGAACGGTCACAAACTGGAGCCCATGGAACTGGCCTACATTGATGTGCCAAATGAATATTCCGGAGCCGTCATAGAGAAGTTAGGACAGAGAAAGGGAGAACTGCGCAATATGGGCAGCATCTCCGGCGGCACCTACACTCGTCTTGAATTCTCTATCCCCGCCAGAGGGCTGATCGGCTACCGCGGAGAGTTTATGACTGACACTAAGGGAAATGGCATCTTGAATACCGTATTCGATGGCTATGCCCCCTACAAAGGCGATATCCAATACCGCAGTCTCGGCTCTCTGATTGCCTTTGAAGCAGGCGAGGCCATCACCTACGGTCTGTACAATGCCCAAGAACGAGGCACCCTCTTTATCGGCCCTGGCGAGAAAGTATACTCTGGCATGGTGGTGGGGCAAACCGGGCGCAGCGAAGATATTGAGATCAATGTCTGCAAGAAAAAGCAGTTGACCAATACCCGTTCCTCCTCCGCGGACGAAGCCCTGCGGCTGACCCCGCCCAAGATTCTTTCGCTGGAGCAGGCGCTCGACTTTATCGACACGGACGAGCTGTTGGAGGTGACGCCTGAGCACCTTAGAATTCGCAAGAAAATTCTTGACCCGACACTCAGAAAGCGGGCGGCAATGAAGAAATAAGATTTTCTTAATAAAATTTATATTTTATTTTGTATTGAGACACACTTTTGACATATTTATCCAGTAGAATAAATATATCAAAAGAAGCTGCCGGTTTTAAAAATTTGGAGTCGGAACAGCTTCGCCTACAAAATATTCCGCTTAGATGGATTTTTATAGAGGGCATATACGCCCAAGTCAAATGACCCATATGAAAAGCACTGCTCAGGTTTTTCTTCTCTCCTTTTCCCTGACAGTGCTTTTTTTCTCTGGAAGTTGTGACAGAAGAACCGCCGCAAACATTAACACGCATCCCACAAGCTCCCTTGCCGAAAGCCTTTGATGCAATAAAAGGAATCCCGCCAACACGGAGATTACCGATTCCAGGCTCATGATCATGGAAGCCACTGTGGGATTCATATTTTTCTGTCCCACGATCTGCAGCGTGTATGCCACGCCACAGGACATAACACCCGCGTAGAGAATCGGCGCCGCCGCGTCCACCAGCCCTTCCCAGCTCACGGTCTCACACATAAACATAGGCACTGCAGACAAAATCCCACTGGTAAAAAATTCAATACAGCTTAACACGACACAATCCACCCGGGGCGCAAAATGATCCACCGCCAAAATCTGCAGCGCAAAAAAGATGGCACAGAGAAACACGAGCAAATCCCCTATTTCCACCGTAAACTGCCCGTCAATGCAGAGAAAATACAATCCCGCCACCGCCAGCGCAAGCCCGATCCAGACCGTCTTTCCCACCCGCTTGTGAAGAAAAAGCCCGAAGATCGGCACAAGCACAATGTAAAGCGCCGTGATAAAACCAGCCTTTCCCACTGTAGTATATTTGATGCCATGCTGCTGCAGATTGGAAGCAATACAAAGAAATATCCCACAACAAATACCGCCCCGGAGTACAGTGCGGTCAATTCCCATAAACGTGAACGCTCTCCCACCTGCGCCCCCGTCATTTTGATTTTCATCTTGTCTTCCATCCTGCCCTCTATCCTGCAGCCCTCTCATCAGGAAAATGCAGGGGATAAGCACCAATCCCCCGATCAGACTTCGCACGCAATTGAAGGTAAATCCCCCCACATAGCGCATTCCTTCACTCTGCGCCACGAACGCAAATCCCCAGACAACAGCAGCGAGAAAAAGGGCAGATGAACTTTTTAACTGCTTCATATCGCTTTCGTGTCAACCTTCTTTGCCCTTCGCAAAAACTCCACAAAACCATCCCTTGTAAGAGGCTTGGAATAGAAAAATCCCTGAATATAATCGCACCTCAAATCGGAGAACAGCTTTGCAATCTCCTCTGTCTCTATACCTTCCACCACGATTTTCATATGCATATCCTTGACCATTTTGACCGTGTTGCGCACCACAGCCTCCAGCTTGGGATTACCCTCCAAATCCGTAAAACTTTTATCCAGTTTCACGATACTCAAAGGCATGGTTGTCATGCGGCTCATATTAGAATACCCTGTTCCAAAGTCATCCAGCGAGAACGGAATGCCCGCGGCGGCCAGCTTGCTGATATTTTCCGACATGATACTCTGTGAATCGACCACCGCCGTCTCCGTGATTTCCAAGTTAATCTGCTCCGGTCTGATCTTATATTTCTCAAGCATCCCCAGAATCTCGTCCGCAAGGTTATTGCGCATACACTGTGTCACCGACAGATTCACCTCTATGTACTCCAGTCCCAGCTCCTTGAATTCATCGCTGGCGATAAACCGGCAGACCTCCTCCAACACATATGCACCAATCCGGTTGATCACACCATTCTTCTCCGCTATGGGAATGAACAGCTCCGGGGAAATATGCCCATACTCCTCGTCGTCCAGCCGGATCAACGCCTCGGCCGACACGAAACGCTTCTCCTCTACCGCATAAATCGGCTGATAATAGACCTCCAAGCGCTGTTTGTTCACCGCATTTTCAACAATATCATTGATATCCTTGATGATATAGCGCCCATCATTTAGAATCTCCTCCGCATAGAGCACCTTACCTGCCTTGCCGTACTCTTCAAACTCGTTACTGAAGGCAAAGACTCCCTGAAAATCATTCATATCATCCGGACATTTAATCACACACAGATTCACTTGAAGATTGATATCCAATCCCTGCAGGAGGATATCCTCGCGAAGCATCTCGTTCAAAGCCTCTGCCGCACTGTCTATACGGTCAAAATTCTCCCTGCCTGTCACCAGACAAAAACGTCCCCAGTCGATATAATAAGGATCCGCCTTGGGCAGCACGCTTCGACACAGCCCCTTGATCTTTGACGCCACCATCCTGATCAACTGATTCGTGCTCCCATACCCCAGAATATCCCTGAGGGATTTATAATTCAAAATATTAATTAAAATAATACAAATAGGCTTTTTATTGGCAATTGCCTGATCGATATCCGTGGCATAAGCCGTGGACTTGCCAAATCCTGTGACTGGATCTGTCCGCTCCTCCGGCCTCTGCACCATAAGCAGTATAAACAGCACACACAGGGCGTGGGCAAACATTTCTATCCGCAGCAGGGGATAATTGACTTGCACCCACAAGGCGGCAAGCAGTACGGGCAGGACAAACAACAGGGAACGTAACTGACCTTTTTCAAACCGTTTGCGGTAACGCAGGGCATAGAACACCCCGAGACAGATATAGAAGAACGCCGCAATATAAAGCACGCCATACCAAGGGCCCATGGTATAGCTGCCGTCCACATCAATATAAAAAATGGTGTGATACGCAAAGCTGGTGAGAATCATAAGCAACACCACCACAAACGGCGCCGCAAGCCCCAACTGTATCAGCACATGATTTCTAATTTTATACATACTGTCCGTGAGGCAAGACAGATAGAGCAGATAAACAGGTACAGAGAGACTGTGCAGTATCAGATACCCGCCATGGGCGATATACTTTTCCATGATTTCAAGCTCTGTTCCATTGTCCAGCTGCACCGCCAGGATGTCAAAGACCGTGCTGCAGAACAAGACCAACAGCAGATTCCAGAAATAACGGTTTCTCCTGCCGTTCAGCATATTTCTCGCCAGCACAATGATCAGCAACACGACGACGATCCCCAATGCACAATAATTAAAATAGTTCAACCTTATCATATATGTACCCCCGCAGACGACTCCATCAAAGATGCACCCCCATGCTGTCCCTCATCCTAATATATGAGTACATTATGCCATATTTTGTCTCAAAGGGCAATAAGGATATGATTGTTAAGTTTCTGTCAGACTCGACAACGGTTTGAAACAGTATCCCATTTCTTCCCATGCTGTCAACAGCTCATCCAAAATTTCCCCGTTTGTCCTGGATGTGTTGTGGAGAAGTACAATGGCGCCGGGATGAATTCTCTCTGTCAGCTTCGCCAACGCGTCCTTGTGCGAGGGCTGTTTCTCCACATCCCAATCCACATAGGCAAGGCTCCAGAAAATAGTTGTATATCCCAATTCCTGCGCCATCTTAAGGTTCGTAATGCCACATTTTCCCTCCGGCGGACGATAATACATAGCGAGCTCCCCGCCTGTCACTTGAGCATACAGCTCTTTTAAAGAATCCATCTCTTCCTGAAACGCATCCAGATCCGCCAGGGTATTAATGTCCGGATGGTGATAGGTATGACTCCCCACAGCATGACCATCTTCCACCATGCGGTTAACCAGTTCCGGCGCCGTCTCCAGATAATGCCCCACCACAAAAAAAGTGGCCGGCGCACCATGCTTCTCCAAAGCATCCAGAATCGCCTCCGTGTTGCCATTCTCATAGCCACAGTCAAAGGTCAGGTAAATCACCTTCTCCTCATCATCCCCCATAAAATAAGCGTTATATTGCTCCAACTCCTCCACGGAGGCATTTCCCACAGGCTGCTCGCCCGACTCTCCAAACGCAAGTCCCCAGCCCTGTCCCTCCGGCGTCAGTTTGTCCACAAAAGGCTCCTGTACCGGTTCCTCTGTCTGCGAGAGTTCTTCTGTCTGTGTGGAAATTTCTATCGTTTGTACGGCATTGAAAAATTCCTCCGCATCCAAATATATTTCTGCATTGGACATTTCCTCCGCTTCCATCATTTCCGCGTTCAGCCCCTGCTCTTCCTGCTTCCCGCATCCCCCAAAACTGAATGCCAGACATAATAAAATGACGATTACTGCTTTTTTCATTGATGTACGCTCCTCTCCCGTGATTCATACCTGCATGCTATCAAATATGAATTTGTCCACCTTTTAATGACTTCATTATAAATGACACATGCATCAAGAAAGGAACAATTTTGCATCAAAGTAGCATATTATGAGTCAATTCCGGGCAGCATCCGTTAATCGCTTCGCAATCAACGGATGTCCGGCTTTCGCCGGATACGAATCTCATAACGAAAACAAGGCGGTGAGCAAGCTCCCCCCTCGTTTCCGTCATGATCTTCCTGCCCTGACTCAATGCCCCAACATATTTTCAATAAATATCCCGTACCCCCTTGTGGAATCCTGCACCAACACATGGGTCACCGCCCCCACGATCTTTCCGTTTTGGATGATTGGCGCACCGCTCATGCCTTGGACGATTCCACCCGTAATCTCCAATAAATCTTGATCTGTGATCTCGAGCTCAATTCCCCGATTGACATTGTCATGATCCAAATGGATGTCGGTGATCCGGATATCATAATATTTCGGCTCCCCGTCCACAGTACAGAGAATCATGGCATCGCCCTTGGTGATTTCCTGCTTCAAGCCGATAGGCAAAGGCTCCTCCGTCGCAAGCTGTATGGCTCTCTGGTTACAATATCCAAAGATTCCCTCCTCACCATTGTAAGTAATATCACCGAGAATATTTTCATCCGAATATACAATCATGCCCGTCATCTCACCGGGCTTTCCCGTGGTGCCCTTCTGTATGGAAATGATCTCCGTCTGATATAGTGTACCGTCATACATGTCCATCAAAGCACTGGTGTCCACATCACTGATACCGTGCCCCAGCGCGCCAAAATTGCCCTCGCTGTCTATATAGGTCATGGTACCAACCCCCTGTGCGTTATCCCTGACCCAAACACCGATCTTGTATGCACCATTGCTATCCATCGCAGGTTTTACCTGCAGCTCTATCAGCTCGTCCCCGCGCTCCACAGTGATAATCTGAGCCGAGCCGTCACTTGCTTCGATCCTGCTGATAAAATCCTCCTTATCCGACACGGCCTTGCCATTCAACTTTTGAATATAGTCCCCTGACTGCAGAATATGCTTCGCAGGCGAGTGCTTTTGTCCGTCCTGTCCCTTAAATTCTCCCACTCCGACCACGAGAACCCCGTGGGCCTCCATATAAATCCCCACCGGCACACCCACCGGAATCAGCTCCTGGTCCTCGATCACCTGAATCCCCACCTGCTTAAACGGCAGGAAACCAAAGAGCTTTACTTCCATGGAATATTGATCCATTCCACCGGTTTTCAGTGTGACTGGCGCATTCAAGTCAATGGTGACTGCGCCCTTGGGAATATTACTTTCCCCCTGCGCGCCGACGCTGACGATCTCCCCCTTGGCCGGCACCCCCAAATGAAACGATTGTTCTGAGTCCGCGCGCACATGTATCACGGATGGGATACTGCTGTCCACCACATAATATCCGTATCCGGCCAAAAATGTACAACATAAAAGCAGTGCCACACACAGGCTGAGGCGGTATATGCGGTATCTTCGCACTTTTTTGCGCCAGCTTTGCAGGAAGATCACTGTCTCGTCCCCCGCCTGTTTCTTGACACTGTCCTTATCAACATCACCAAATCTCATATCTGCACCATCTCGCCTTCCCAGTCTCTTTTCTGGTTCTAGTATGCGAAACTTTTTGCAGTTTTATTCCATAGGCAATGCGCCGGATATATTTGCCCTTCGTCAGTCAGACTTTTGCGCCATCGCTTGTTCACGCAGCTCTCTTGCATTGGAAAGTGCTGCCTGAGTCAACGTGTCACTGCCCAGAAGCCTTGCCAACTCCGCCAACTCCTCGTCTCCTTCCACCTGTCTGATATCCGTGATCGTACTCTCGTCGGTACTGCTTTTTTCAATGACAAAATGCGCGTCAGCCATCGCCGCAATCTGGGGCAAATGCGTGATACAGAGAACTTGATGTACACTGCTCACGATATTCAACTGACCAGCCACCTTCCATGCAGTCTTTCCGCTGATACCCGCGTCAATTTCATCAAAAATCAAAGTATCTATATCATCCCTGCCCGCCAGCACGGTCTTGATGGCAAGCATCACCCGGGAAAGTTCTCCCCCGCTTGCCACCTGGCTCAGAGGCTTTAGACTCTCCCCGGGATTGGTGGAAATCAAAAATTCCACATCATCATACCCCTTCGCCGTGATCTGTCCCTCAGGACGAACCGCCGTCTCAAATTCCACTGTCAGGAAATTCAGCTGTGTCAAAGCTTCCTTCAATCGCTCCGTGAGCTGCTTTGCATTCTCCTGACGGACTTTGGAGAGCTCCTCACAGGCCGATTCCAACCGCCGCTTTGCCTCTTCATACTCCCCGCTCAGCTTTTGCATATAGGCATCATAGTCAGAAAGCTTGTCCAACACCGCCTGCCTGGATGCCCCATAGTCAATGATTTCCTGAATCGATGCACCATATTTTCCCTTCAGACGGTTAATCGTATTCAGCCGCTCCTCCACCCTTGCAAATTCCTCACCATCAAACTCACAATCCTGCATATATTCTGCAATATCCCGATTGTAATCCGCCAAAAGGTTATCCACCTCGGTAAGCTGTGCTTCCAGCTCTTCCAGCCGTTTGTCATATGCAGCCACCGACCGAAGCGCCCGAAGCGATCTGCTCAGCGCCGCCCCGGCGCCACCCTCGCCCTCTGTTCCAGAATAGTGATAGCTCTCCGCCAGTCCCTCGCTGATTTTGCGGCTGTTGCTCATACGGCGATAGAGCTGCTCGAGCTCCTCGTCCTCGCCCTCCTGTAACTGGGCCTCCTCGATTTCTTTTAACTCAAACTCAGCCAATGACTGTTCTCTCGCCTTCTCCGCCTCGTCCATCGCCTCCTCAGAGAGCTCCTTTTCCAGTTCCCTGCAGATCTTGTAAGCCTCTGCCACCGCTTGGGCAGGCGCTGGATAATCTTCTCCACAGTAGGCGTCCAGAATCTCCATATGCTTTTTCTTGTGAAGCAGAGACTGGTGTTCGTGCTGTCCGTGAATATCCAACAGCACATCCGCCAGCTCTTTCACCTGTTTGGCTGTCACACTTTCCCCGTTGATCTTGAATACGCTTTTGCCCGGCTGCATCCTCCTGCTGATGATAATCATATCCTCCTCAGGCTCCAGCTCCATCTGTGCCAGCTTCTCCCTGACGGACTTGCCCTCACAGGAAAATACCAGCTCCACCAGCGCATGCTCCGCACCGTTTCTAAGCATATCCTTTTCGAATTTGGCGCCCAACGCCAAATTGATGGAGCCTATCAACAATGATTTTCCCGCACCGGTCTCTCCCGTGAGAATATTCAATCCTTCGGTGAACTCCACCTCTGTCTCCTCCATCAGAGCCAGATTTTTCACATGTAATCTTTGTAACATAGCACTCTCCTTCTGCGCCTTCTCCAAAGCACATCTGGATCTTTATCCCAACATTTCCCTTATCTTTATGATCAACTCTCCCGCTTCCTCCACGGTGCGGCAAGCCACCATAATCGTGTCATCTCCGGCGATACATCCCAACACCTCCGGGAATCTCATAGCATCCAGAGCCGCCGCCACCGCCATTGCCATGCCCGACACGGTTCTGATCACCACGAGATTTTGAGCCATATCCACGGACGCAAATCCCTCTCTGAGCACGCGGATATACCGGTCTCCCACCTGCCCTTCGTCGCGCTCCAACACGGCATATTTCTGCCCACCTGCCTCGTCAGGCACTTTGGAGAGTTTCATCTCCCTGATGTCTCTGGACACGGTAGCCTGTGTCACCTGAAACCCAGCTTCCTTCAGACAGTTTGCCAGCTCTTCCTGTGTCTCCACATCCCGCTTCGCTATAATTTCTAAAATTTTTTCCTGTCTGCTTTTCTTCATAAAGTCTCCTCTATAGCCATTCCCTGCTATAACGTTCTTTACTCGGTAAACTTTTTATGTAAAGTCTCCATAAAGCTCACCTGGTTCAGGCGCAGGAATTCCGTGATTTTCTCCGACTGCACAATGCGGATTCTGTCGCCGGTACACATAGAGATGACGTGGCTTCCGTCAAAATTGGCTTCCACTGTCTGCTTCTGTCCCTCTCTCCCGGAAGGGATTTCGATTTCAATCACATCCTTCGGATCCAAAACAATACTTCTGTGATTCAATGAATGTGGGCAGATCGCGGTGAGCATGATCAATTTTGCGCTGGGCTCCACCAAGGGTCCGCCCGCGGACAAGCTATAGCTGGAAGCTCCGGTGGGCGTAGCCACGATCATTCCATCCGCTTTATAGCGGTGTAAGAACTGTCCGTTTACATAAATGTCAAGGCGCAGCATTTGGATGGAACCTCTTCGGGAGATTACTACATCATTCAGCGCCCAGCCCTCCTCCCAAGGCTTTCCACAATGGAAAGTCACTTTGCCGTTGAGCATCATACGTGATTCCTTGGTATACTCGTCATTCATCAGCTTATCCAGCGCCTCTTCAAGATTATCCGGTTCAATCTCCGTCATATACCCCAATGTTCCCAGATTGACTCCGATAATCGGGATAAACAGTTTCTTGGTCTCTCTTGCGGCCTGCAGCACAGTACCATCCCCGCCAAGCACAATCATGCAATCCACATCCTTGGGGATATCCTTCGCCTCCTCGGATTCCTCCGAGACGTCCGCTATCCAATCAGATTCCTTGATCTTCAATGTCACCTTCCGTCCCCTGCACTCCAAATAGCTCTTGATGCGATTGGTAGTCATCAAGTCCTTGTCCTTGTTCTTGTTGGTGTAAATCAAAAAATGTTTCATACGTACCCCTCCTTATCTTACATCTTATGAGACTGCTCTACAATTTGATGAATGTTTTCTTCCCAGCTCTCTCTCCAGGAAAGTCCTGCTTTACTCCCCACGATTTCCTTGAGACGTTCCTGCGCATCATGCTCCGAAAGCATCAAAACCTCCTCCGGAATCTCACATGCCTTGCGGATGTGAAGCAGATATTCAATATTCCCCTCCGGTCCCTTTATTGGAGAATGATCAAGGTGCAATACCTCAAATCCCACACTGTCCGCAAAATCAACGATCTTGTGTATCACCTCCGCATGAGTCCCCTGCTCTCTCACCACGCCATTCTTGCCAACCTTCTCCCGCCCTGCCTCAAACTGGGGCTTGATGAGACAAACCATCTCCGCCTCCGGCTTCAAGAGATTTCTGGCGGGAATCAACATCTTCGTAAGAGAGATAAAGGACACATCAATGCTTGCAAAATCCAGATCATCCTCGATATCCGACCTCGTAAGATAGCGAAAATTCGTCTTCTCCATACAGACCACCCGTGCGTCATTGCGAAGCTTCCACGCCAGCTGACCTGCCCCCACATCCACAGAGTATACTTTGGCCGCGCCATTTTGCAGCATACAATCCGTGAATCCTCCCGTGGAGGCACCGATATCCATACATACCATGTGATCCAGACAAAATCCCCATTGCTCCATGGCCTTCTCCAGCTTCAGTCCCCCGCGGCTCACATATTTTAATTGACTGCCCCGAACCTCCACCGCGATTTTACCTGGATCAAAGAATGTACCCGCCTTATCCTCCTTCTGCCCGTTGACATACACATTGCCGGACATGATGATCGCCTTGGCCTTCTCTCTGGAAGGGGCATGGCCCTGATTTACCAAAATGACATCCAAACGTTCCTTCATGCCAGCGCCTCTGTGATACGGGCCGTGATGCTCTCTGCATCCACACCCACTTCTCTCTTTAATAGCTCCACATTTCCATGCTCCACATAAGCATCCGGAAGCGTGATACAAATACAATCACATTTCTCAGGCATAATCCGGTTCTCATGAATACAATTCAGTACCTTCTCCCCGTATCCTCCACTTGCCACATTCTCCTCCATAGTGACAATCAATCGATGTCCTGATGCCGCATCCAGCACAGCCGCCTCGTCAATCGGCTTGACAAACCGCGCGTTCACAAGGCTGACACTGTGTCCCATACTTTTCAGATTGTCCCGAACCGTCTCCGCAGTCTTCACCATACTGCCCACCGCAAACAGAGCAATCTCTTCCTCCCTGTAAATCCACTCCGCCTTCCCGTACTCGATGGGTGCCCTGAATTCTTTCAGACCCGCATATGCATTCCCCCTTGGATATCGCAGCGCAATTGGCGCGTCAAAGCTCACCGCGAACTTTAACATATCCGAGAGCTCCCACTTATTCTTGGGTGCCATGATATGCATATTGGGTATCCCCGAAAGATATGTAAAATCAAAAATTCCCTGATGGGTCTCTCCGTCACTTCCCACCAAACCGGCCCTGTCAATGGCGAACACCACCGGAAGATTCTGGATACAGACATCATGTAAAATCTGGTCATACGCCCTCTGCAGGAAAGAAGAATAGACTGCCACAATGGGCTTAAGTCCCCCCGCCGCGAGGCCTGCCGCAAACGTCACCGCGTGCTCCTCGGCGATTCCCACATCAAAGAATCTGTCCGGGTACATATTGCTGAACCGCTTAAGTCCCGTGCCATACGCCATGGCGGCGGTAATCGCCACGATCCGCTCATCCCGCTGTCCCAACTTGCACATGACAGTGGAAAAAATATCTGTGTAGCTGGCCACGGTTCTGGGATGAGAGGGAAGTCCCGTCTCAATGTCAAAGGGCTCCGCACCATGAAATCTTGCGGGGTGCCGCTCTGCGGGGCCATACCCCTTTCCCTTCTGTGTCAACGCGTGAATCATCACGCAGCCCTTCACGCGCCTTGCCTCCTTGATCACCTTCATCAAACCATCAATATCATGGCCATCCACAGGTCCCAGATAGGTAATGCCCATATCTTCAAAAAACATCCCCGGAATCACCAATTGTTTAAAACTGGACTTCGCCTTGCGAATCTTCTTTACCATATTGTCACCGCCCCGGGTACCGCTCAGCGCGTTGTAAATCCCTTCCTTCAAATCCAGATATCCCGTGGCTGTGCGGATATTGTTCAAATACTTGGACACACCACCCACATTCTCCGAAATAGACATCTTGTTATCATTTAAAATAATAATAAAATTCGTCTCCAATTTGGCAGCATTATTTAGTGCCTCATATGCCATTCCGCCTGTGAGGGAACCGTCTCCGATCACGGACACCACCGTGTTCTTCTCTCCTTTCAGATCCCTCGCCATCGCCAATCCAAGTCCCGCCGAGATAGACGTGGAGCTATGCCCCGTGTCAAAGGCGTCATAATCGCTTTCCTTGCGCTTGGGGAAACCGCTCATCCCGTGAAACTGTCTCAACTCGTCAAACCCGTCCCGACGCCCCGTCAACAGCTTGTGCGTGTAGGACTGATGCCCCACATCCCATATAATCTTATCCTCCGGCAAATTCAAGGAAAGATGCAGCGCCATGGTAAGCTCCACCGCACCCAGATTCGACCCGAGATGCCCGCCCGTGACACTTATTTTCTCAATCAGGAACTGACGTATTTCCTGGGCCAGCGCCGGATAATTTGATTTATCTATTTTCTTGATATCATTTGGACTCACAATTTGCTCCAAGAACATAAGCTTTCTCTCCCGTCTGTGATAAACAGCTTCTATTAAAACGTAACAGTTCAGCCCTCACATTCATAAAAGCGTCTGCTACGCAGCCGTCGCCGC
>CAMWLG010000041.1 GCA_947175035.1 uncultured Lachnospiraceae bacterium
GTGGTAGACCCCAAGAAGGAGAGAATCTGTGTGCAGGAGGCTCACTCTCTGGGCATTACCCTGATCGGTATCGGTGATACGAACTGCGATCCCGAGGAGCTTGACTATATCATTCCCGGCAATGATGACGCAATCAGAGCCGTGAAGTTGATCGTTTCCAAGATGGCGGATGCCGTGATCGAGGCAAATCAGGGCGAGGCTGTGTACACTGAGGCTGATACCGAGGTAGAGAATGCCGAGGATATCGAGGAAGTGGTAGAGCAGCAGGAAGAGAATGAATAAGACTTATTAGGAGGATGAGATAAATGGCAGAAATTACTGCAAGCATGGTAAAAGAGCTGCGCGAGATGACCGGCGCAGGCATGATGGATTGTAAAAAGGCTTTGAACGAGACAAATGGTGATATGGACGCAGCCGTAGACTTTTTGAGAAAGAGCGGTGCGGCTAAGGTTGAGAAGAAGGCAAACAGAATTGCAGCAGAGGGTATTGCCAAGATTGCGGTATCTGCTGATTGCAAAACTGCGGTTGTCGCTGAGGTGAATTCCGAGACTGATTTCGTTGCAAAGAATGAGACATTCCAGGCTTTTGCACAGGATGTAGCTGATAAAGCATTGGCTTCCTCGAAGGATGCGGCAGGGGATGGAGAAGATGTATGCAGCATTCTCGATATGAAGGCTGAGCTGGAAGAGAAAACGCTCACCATTGGCGAGAAGCTCTCGATTAGAAGGTTCCAGAAGGTATCCGGCGATGTCGTTGGTTCTTATATTCACGGCGGCGGAAGAATCGGGGTGCTGGTGGCTGGTGAGGGAGCCTCAGATGACGCAGTGAAAGAGGCACTCAAGAATGTGGCTATGCAGGTGGCGGCTATGAATCCCCAGTATATCCAGAGAAGTGATATTTCCGACGAGGAGCTGGCAAAGCTTAGGGAGATTACGGTAGAGAGCGCTTTGAATGATCCGGCATCCCTGCCCAAGCCGATTTTGAATAAGCTGATTGACAAGGCAGTGGGAGACAAGAAGTGGAGTGATGAGGATACTGCTGTTTATGAAGAGAAGAAGAGCAATATGAATTTCCTTTTCAATTTCCTGTCCGAGGCTGCGAAAGCGGCATTGGTGGAACTGGCTTTTGCTGATAAAGAGCAGATCGTGGGAGACAAGATTTTTACCGGTCTGGTAGAGGGGCGTATTTCCAAACAGATTAAGGAGATTAGCCTGCTTGATCAGGTTTATGTCAAGGCAGAGGACGGCAAGCAGACGGTAGGACAGTATCTTGCTTCCGTAAATAAAGAGCTTAAGATAGCTAAGATGATTCGCTTTGAGGTAGGCGAGGGCATGGAAAAGAAGAGCGAGGATTTCGCAGCAGAGGTTGCCGCACAGCTTGGCTAATCAGGTAGGTTAGATAAACGGTATGGCGCATATGCTATGACGGGAAAAGGCATCATCACTTATGATAGAGTGATGATGCCTTTATTATGTGCAGAGCTGCACATGGGACTATTCCATCCCCATAATCTCTTTAAGCTTCTCCGGTACCTCGTCATATTCCATATAACCAAAACACGTCACATTCTCAACAGCTCCTATGGTTACATCCAATTTTCCAATATAAACATATCTTGGACTGAGATTTCTCACCGTGTGTTTAGACACTATGAGTTTTGGCAGCAGCTCCTTAAGTGTCACGGGATCATCAATGGTGATATTCGTATTGGAATAGGTGTTCATTTCGCTTATGGGTGGGAGGCTTATGAATAAGGAATGAATCGTCAGATCCTCCTTTGTCCAACAAAGCGTTGGATACCATTTTTTCAATAGAGCCAGTGTGTTGTCATGCCAAGGCAGGATTTCCAGGGGAACCAGATCCATACCGCCGTTGTTGTCCTTGGGATATCTGTAATACATGTCAACAAAGTTAAAATTCCCGATACTCGTGTCCATGGAAAAATGCTCCTTAAAATCCCTGCTGTATGCCTCATAAATCGCATTGATACGGGTGCTGTCCGTGATGTTGAAGGAGACAGCGTCAAGGGAGGTCACACTGATCTCTGTGGGCGGTTCCAACTGTCCCATGGAGGCGGGGTAGAAATACTCTTGGAAGCTTTCGGATTCTATGAAGGGTCTTATCAGTTCCAGATTCTCCTCATCCAAACCAAAATCATAGCTTCTGTGATATTCCCCTGTCTTAGTGTACACTCTGACAGACACGTGCTGGGTAGCATAAGGCTCCTCGGAGGTGGTGTGTGTGGTCATAGCCTGCAGCAGATGATATATTTCCTCCTGATTGTCAAACATAGGTTCGCTGGGGATTCTGTAAGGGGAGATGCGGGTGTAATTGCCCTCCTCTGTTTTGGACAGAAGATATCCCGTGTCATACAGGGAACTCGCCTGCAGGGAGAGCCCCGTAATGTCCTCTTTGTCCGGCAGATAAGCGTCATAGCCCAGCAGGTCAAAGGTGAAAAACAGTACTGTCCCACAGGTGAGCAGAACTGCCAGCCCAAGCTGCCGCTTATGGCCAAAAAGCATCTTAAACGAGGTGTGATACACAATATTCAGGATAGCAAAAGTAAAAACTGTTCCAAAGATCGCCCCGAAGAGACACCATCCCAGACCATTACCCACAAACAGCAGGGAGAGAAAGAGACCGGCAAGGCAGCTTCCCGCGAATCGAAATGGGATGGCAAAGTATTTGTTTTCCAATCCCCGTTCTGCCAACTCGCTGGGACGCTTCCTGTGCAGGTACATCGCCAACAGGAAGTTCAGGATCATACATAATATGGAGAGTGCCGTTGCTCCGCCCCATTCAGTGAAAAGCGTGTCCTCCGCATATGTGGCACACAATTGAATGGCGGAGAAAAAGGGAGTGAAGCCGCAGATCATGGATTCCAGTATCGGATTCTTCTCATAGTAAAAACTCTCATAATAACTGTTCAAATAGCCATAGATGATCACATAGGCAAATGCCACGATCAGACCATACAACAGTAGATTCACAGTGGCGTTAGACGGATTCCCGCTGACCATCACAGCCACCAGGCAGGCATGGTATATGATGAGGAAGCATAGCGTAAACAACGCAAGCTGTGACAGAAAGAGCAATGTCACACTGCCCCAATAAGTGGAAGAACCAACAAACAACAGTGTCATCACATACACTATGATATCTCCCAACAGAAATGGCACGAACCAGATGAGAAAACCGTTCAGCCAATATGCCAAAAAGCATTGATCCCTGGTGACAGGCATACTGTGATAGAGATCCGCCGTCTTTCGGGAATACAGATGGCGGAAGCCGTATACCGCCAGGATGATGGCGAGCAAAAATATAATGACCATCTGTAGTATGGCATGGCTGGCGACAAAATAGTCCGACAGATGATACCAATTTTCATGCGCCAATGTCTCGGCGCCGGCAGGGGGTGATATCAGTGCCTTGGAGGGGGCGTTGTTGATCAGTTGTTCGCAGCAAAACAGAAATACCACAGGAAATGAGATAAAGCTTGCCAGTGCGGATATGGCGATCATCCATGTGCGATGGCGCAAATCATCCCTCATCAGCCGCAAAAAGGATATTTTATAAGTAAAGTTCTTTGAAGTCATAGCCTTGTACCTCCGTTTCACTGATAAAGATTTCCTCGAGGGTCAGGGGAAGCAGTTCCCAGAACACGGGCTCCATGCGCTGCATCAGTGCGTTGATTGCCTCTTTGTCGCCCCGCAGTGTCAGGGTGAATAGCGAGCCCCGTTTTTCCCGCTGTAACACAGGGAATTGCTGTTCTAAGACCGCGAGCTGTTCCTGATTCTTTAACACACATTGCAATTTGAAAATACCCAGCTTCATATGTTCCAAATCCTTCGAGAAGAGGATGCCGCCCTTGTGGAGCAGCCCCACATGCTCACAGATATCCTCCAACTCCCGCAGGTTGTGGGAGGCGATAATGGGTGTCAGCCCGTTTTCTTCCATTTCCCGTATAAAGAGACGTTTGATCGCCTGGCGGATCACGGGGTCAAGCCCGTCAAAGGTCTCATCACAGAGCAGATATTTCGTGCCGCTGCAGATGCCGAGCATCACGGAGAGCTGTTTCTTCATGCCCTTCGAGAAAGTGTTGATTTTTTGCTTTTTATCCAATTTCAAGGCATTCATCAGATGTTCAAAACGCTCTGTCCGAAAAGCGGGATAGACTGTCTGGTAGAAGCGCACCATATCCAGAGGCGTTCCATTGGGGAAAAAGTACTGGTCATCTGATATATAGAAAAGCTTTGCCTTTGCCTCCGGATTCTCATAGACAGGGAGCCCGTCGATCAGCACCTGTCCCTCGTCGGGAGCGTAGATGCCGCAGACAGTGCGGAGCAGAGTGCTCTTGCCCGCGCCGTTGGTTCCGATCAGCCCGAACACATGACCCTCTTCCATGTTGGCGGACACTTCGCTTAGGGCAGTTAGGTTTTCGAATTTTTTGGTGATATTTTGAATCTCAATCATGGGTTTCCTCCTCTCCGGCGATACGCTGACCCAAGACGCTTTCGCCTGCATATACCTGCTCCACAATCTCCAGCATATCTTCTTTGGGCATGCCGGTTTCCTTGGCTTTGGCAATCTGGCAGGAGAGCTCCTGCTTGAGTCCTGACAGCTTCTTTGTGCGCCATTCCTGAGAGTCCGTGACATAATTGCCCCGTCCCACCACGGTGTAAATGTAGCCTTCCTGTTCCAATTGGGCATAAGCCCGCTGGACAGTGTTCGGATTGACGGACAAGTCCATGGCAAGAGACCGCACGGAAGGGAGCTTTATGTTGGATTCCAAGGCGCCGCAGATGATCAAGTGGGCAAGCTTTTCTGCCACCTGTTCATAAAGCGGGCGTTTGTCCCGATAATCAATGACAATCATTGGCGTTACCTCCTTTTGATGCTGACCTCATAGTGTATTAAGACAATTAATACACTTAATATGTAAAATAACACGCCTCACAGTGTTTGTCAAGTATAAATGGAGTAACAGTTCAAGACATTTTCGTGATAATCACTATTTTCTTTTTCATGAAAGAAAAGTATAATACGATTGAGAGTTTATGAAAAAAGGCTTTGTCCAAATAGATAGGAGTGCCCTATGGCAATCGAGGAGGTACCGATATGAAAAAGAGAGTATTCAGTTGGATCTTGGCAGGAGCGCTTTTGTTCCAGTCAGTGAATGTGGAGGCAGCACAGCTTGCGGCTTATGCGGGGCTGGATCAGGGTATTTTGGATCAGGGAATGGCATGGCAGGAAGAGCAGTCTGACAACGGGGAATATCGCGGAGAAGCCAGCGGGAAATCCGGTTCCACGGACGGCGAAGAGGCGGTATCTTCGGGCGAGGAAGAACTGCAAATGGAATCCCTGCAGGATGGGGAGGGGCTGTTTCAGGCGGGCAGCTTCCAAATACAGGAGCGTGAGAGTTTCGGAATCGCTCTTTTCAGTGCAGAGGATGAGCAGTGGAAGGAATGGGACGCTTATGTCTGTAAACAGCTGAGGGCAAAGGCAACATTTATTGATGTGGCAGACTTTGCAATCCCTTCCAATCAATTGTCAGCATGGTATTTTGCCGTGATTAATGAGCATCCGGAATTGTATTTTGTCGATAGCAGGATAAGCTGGTCCCAAATGGGAGGCGTGGCGGTCGGTTTCACGCCTTCTTATCGTGAAGGCTATGATGATGAGGCTTTCGCCCGGGCGGCGCAGGAGGCTCTTTCTGTCGTTACGGAGGATATGACGGATGTGCAGAAGGCGGTTGCCCTGCATGATTATCTGGTGGTCAATTGTGAATATGACTATGAGAATTATCGCAATGGAACCATTCCTGCCGAGTCCTATACGGCCTATGGGCTGTTGGTGAATGGGACGGGGGTTTGTCAGGGGTATTCGCTGGCTTATAAGTATCTCCTTCAAGAGGTGGGGATTCCCTGCTATATGGTCAGTAGCTCCACAATGAATCATGCGTGGAACATGGTGGAACTTGACGGGCAGTTGTACCAGGTGGATGTCACATGGGATGACCCCACATGGGATTCCTTGGGACGGGTTAGGCATGCCAACATGTTTGTCAGCGACAAGGTATTGGAGGAGCGTCAGAAGCATTCCGGCTGGGAGATTGCTTACCGGGGCGAGAAAGTGGATTTTCAGGCGTTGGATACGACCTATGACGAGTTCTTCTGGACCGATGTCACATCACCCTTGATTCTGTGGGGGGGCAGCTATTATTACATTGCACAAAATAAGAGTATCAATTCCATTCCGGTTTCCGCCCCGGCATCCGGTTCTCTGTCATGCGGGGATGCAGTGCAGGTATATGGAAATATTGGGACATGGAACGTGTGGGGCAATCCTTCCGGTTATTGGCCAGGAGCTTATTCGGGATTATTCCTGTTGGGCGGGAGACTTTATTTTAACACGTCTACGCAAATCTGCAGCATCAAACTGGATGGAACGGACATGCGGACGGAGTTTATGGCGGATACGACCACCGGTTATATCTACGGTTGTGCATATCGTCGGGGGGAGGTGTGCTATGTCCTCCACACCACACCCAACAAGGACAGCAAGGAAGAAGTTCAGACGGCAAAATTGTCAGGGAAGGTAGGTGTTGACAGGGTTTCCCTTGGCAGCACGGAACTTCGTATATTCAAGGGGGCACAGGCGCGGCTGACAGCCGAAGTGCGCCCGATGATTGCGACGGACAAAACAATCCTCTGGAGCAGCAGTGATGAACAGGTTGCAACGGTTTCAGACGATGGAATGGTGACGGCAGTCGGCGTAGGGAATTGCACAATCACCGCGTCAGCGGGCGGATGCAGCGCCGTTTGTGCCGTGACAGTGGTGGAAAACGATGCTTCGCTCGGTAAACTGGAGGCGCCCGTGTTTGACCCGGAGGGCGGTATTGTGGAGAAGGGAACGAGGGTTACCCTGACCGCTGGAGACGGTGCGGTAATCTATTATACAATCGACGGGACGGTTCCTGATATGGGCAGTGCAAAGTATCAGCAGCCCATTGTCATCACGCAGGACATGACCATCAAGGCGTATGCCGTTCAGGAGCATTATGAGAGCAGTGAAGTGGCAGAGGTGTCATATCAGGTGAAGGTGGTGCCGGCTTATGAAGTGACCTTTGATCTGCAGGGACATGGACAGCAGATTGACCCTGTGACCGTGGAGGAGGGAAAGCGTCTTTCGGAGCCAAATACACCCACCGAGGAGGGATATCTCTTTAAGGGGTGGTATCGGGAAGCGGCATGTACCACGCCATGGGATTTTGACACGGATGTCATCACAGCCGGCACGACGCTCTATGCCAAGTGGATTGAGACGAATTTTGACAATCCGGAGTATATATTCACGACGATTGACGACCGGACGGTAAGTTCGAAAGCGGACGGCAAACCGAAGGTGTTGTTCTTTTTTAAAACGAACTGCTGGAACTGCCAACAGACAAATAAAAGCATCGGTGAACATATGGATGAGTTCACCGGAGTAGATCTCTATGCGCTTGAGATTGTTGGCAAGACGAAGGATGAGGTATCCGAGTTTAAAGCCGAGTACGGTTGTGACGGGATTACCTACTCTTATGACAAAGAGGGAACGAATCACTCAGCCATGTGGAAGTACTGTTCATGCTTTGGAATTAGTTCTTCTGTTACAACCCCTGTCATTGTATTTATCGACGCAGAGAACCGTGTGAGGTATCTCTCCACCGGAATGAGGAACTGGTCTGAAGTATTGGCTGATATACAGAAATATTGTAATGATTTGCCACAGGAGGGTGAGAAAACTTACAGGATTACTTACGAGCTGGATGGTGGATTGAATCATAGCGGCAATCCGGGTACTTATACGGCGGAGACAGAGACGATTATCCTCAAAGATGCAATCAAAGAAGGTTTTACTTTTGACGGATGGTACAAGGATCCGCAGTTTAGGGAAGAAGTGAAGGAGATTGTCAAAGGTAGCACAGGGGACATTACGCTCTATGCCAAGTGGAGCCTGCAGGGAATTACGATCAATGACATCACGAAAGATGAAAGCTATATAGAGCGGATTGACCTGACATCCGTAAGCGGCGCGGTTGTTAACATCAAGAGTAAGGTTTACGATGGCAGCCCTTACACCCCAGCCGTGAAGGTGACGATACAGCCGGAGGCGGGCAAGAATAAAAAACTCACGCTGACGGAAGGAATCGATTACCGGGTGCGTTATGAGAACTGCACCAGTGCGGGAACTGCTACGGTGGTGGTAGAGGGAAATGGGAATTATACTGGGACACTCAGAAAGGAATACACCATCACCCCCAAACCCATCAATAAATGCAAGGCGGTCACCGGAGGGCTTGCGGTGAACGACGACCCCTCAAAGCTGTCACTCCATATTTATGATGGCAATAAACTGTTGGTGAAGGGAAAGGATTATGATTTTTCCGCCGACGAGAGCCTGACTGCCCAGAAGACGAATGCGGCTAAGGTGATTGTCACAGGTCTAGGCAACTACAAGGGGACTCTCAACGCGAAGTTCACCGTGTACGAAGCGGGAGTGACCGGTGTGATCACCCCCGACAGCGTAAAGTTGTCCATCACTTCAACACCTTATACGGGCAAGGCGATCAAGTTGGAGGATGACATGCTCAAGGTCTCGGTGGATGGTACGGTTCTTGGGAAAAATAAGCAATACAGCGTGACGTACAAGAACAATACCAACGCGGGCACCGCTTTCGTGACCATCACGGGAAAGGGCGGTTATGCCGGCAAGGTGGTGAAATCCTTTGAAATAACACCATTGAGCAGCCAGACGCTGGATATCAAAAATATTCCCGCAAAGACCTACAACGGCAAGGTGCAGACCCCTGCAGTCACCGTGAAGGTGGGGACGAAGAAGCTGACAAAAAATAAGGATTATACCCTTACCTATACCAACAATCTCCATACGGGCAAGGCGACAGTCAACATCACAGGAAAAGGAAATTATGCGGGAACCAAAGGACAGGTAACCTTTGACATTAAGCCGCAAAAAATTGTGAAGGCGTCCGTAAAGGGCAACAGGGAGGAGGGACTGACCCTCACTTATAGTAAAAAGACACTCAGGGAGGGCATAGACTACTTGCTGTTTTATGACGAGACCAGTGTCAAGCAGAATAAGATTAAGGTGACAATCTTCGGGCTTGGGGATTTTGCTGGTTCATGGGTGATGAAGAACGTGAAGGATGCCGTGAGAGATTCGGCAGCGAAGATCACTCCCAAGAGTTCGGATAACAGGGACGGACAGAATTATGTCTGGAATCTATGGGCTTCCACAGTCAAGTCCTATCTGACGGCGAATCAGGACGGCACCTTGATGCGGGTGGAATACACGGACAAAAAAGTCTGGGCAGAGACTTATCAGGCGGATGGAAGCTGTATTGACCAAAGGGAGATCAAGATGGAACTGCCGATATTTGGAGGATTTTACGCGGGGAAGGACAATTATTTTCTGGTATTTGGCCAGAAGAACCCGAGCGAGAATGACGCGGCGGAGGTCATCCGTGTGGTAAAATACGGCAAAGACTGGAAGCGGCAGGGCGCCGCCAGCCTGTACGGGGCGAACACCACCGTTCCCTTTGATGCAGGGAGCCTTCGTATGACCGAGTATGGAGGAATGTTATATGTGCGGACCTGTCATAGTATGTACAAAAGCTCTGATGGACTCAACCATCAGGCAAACCTGACGTTTTGTATAAAGGTTGACGAGATGCGGATCACAGATCAGTTTTCCAAGGTGATGAATACAAACTACGGATATGTGAGTCATTCTTTTAACCAGTTTATCCGCGTGGATGGCGACAAATTGGTGGCGATTGATCACGGGGACGCGTATCCCCGCTCTGTGGTGTTGGTTCAATACTTGGAAGAGGCAGGTGGAGAAACCTTTACGAAGGGAAATGGCTCTTATGGGATGGGAAATTGTATCCATGTGAATGCATTGCCCATTCAGGGGAACATCGGCGATAATGACACGGGTGTCTCTGTGGGAGGCTTTGAAGTGTCAAGTACCGCGTACCTTGTGGCGGGCAATTCAGTGTCCCAGGATGACGCGGCTTCCTATGACGCGTCTGGAAAGCGCAATATTTTTGTGACCTGCACTCCAAAGACTGCCTTTGCTCAAAATACCACGCAGACAGACAGAGAATCTGCTACCGCTGTGCGTTGGATTACCAACTATACGGAGAAAGATTCGGTCAATGTCTCCACGCCTCAGTTGGTGAAGCTTGGCGCGGATGAGTTTCTGCTTCTGTGGACGGAGGGTGGGCAGGTAAAATCCGTTCTTTTGGATGGCTTGGGCAATCCAACCACTGGAATCCACAGCATGAAAGGAGCGCTGTCAGACTGCCAGCCCATACTGACCGGCGACAGCGTGACATGGTATTATACCGATAACAGCAAGCCTGTGTTTTGCAGCCTGAGTATATCGGATGTTAAGAAAATATTACAATATTAAAGAAAAGCGCAGGATTACTTCATAAAATCTTAAGGTGTATTTTGCCACAATATGTTGTATACTAAGGCTGTGATCTATAACAAGACTTGTGACAGCTCTGTGGAAGGCAGTGCGGAATGGAGATTATTATGAGAAAATTATGCAGTAGAGCGCTGGCTCTTGCGCTGACGGCTGCCATGGCGTTTTCCCTCACGGCATGCGGCGGGAAGAAAGAGCAGCAAGGGGATAATAAGGAGACAATCGACCAGGATGGGTTTGTCTGGGTGCCCGAGTATGTAGAGCTTGATCCCGAGAATGGCTATTCCGGCGTGGCGGTTTCGGAGGACTACATATATTATGAATCCTATAAATATGACGAGAAGACGGACACGTCAAGTGTCTCTATCGCCTCCGTTTCCATCGCGGACGGTTCCGCGGGAGTGGAGATTGAGATTCCCCAGGAGGAGACTCAGGAGGAGGGAGTAAGAGGCGGGCGCAGTGTATACGGTCTATTGCTGGATAATGAGGGGAACCTGCTGGCGATAGAAGCCACGTACAGCTGGAATGAGAAGACTGAGGAGTACAAAAGGGGATATTTTATCTGCAAGTACAGTACCCAAGGGGAGAAGCTTTTAGAGCAGGACGTTACCGAGATCTTGACGAAGGACGAGGAGAACAGCTATATTCGATGCAGCGCCTTGGATGGTGAGAACAGGCTGTATATGGTAAGCGAGTCCGTGGTATATTTGTTCAATGCGGAAGGCGGTTATGACGGAACTGTCAAGTTGGGCAATGATGTGTATGTCCGGAGTGCGGGCACAGGCAAGGACGGCAAAATATATCTTGTCATGGACAACAGGAATGCGCCGGGTTCGACTTTGAACGAGATTGACTATGCGGGAAAGAAGCTGGGGCAGAGCTACAGCGGTCTTGTGTACAACTGCAATCAAGATAACATGGCCCAAGGGCTTACCAAGGACTTTCTGGGGATGGATGACATGTCCCTTTACGAGTATGATATGGCGAGCCAGAGCTCGGAGAAGGTTTTGGACTGGCTGGACTGTGACGTCAACGGTAACCGGATAAGTTTCGTGAAGGCTCTGGCGGACGGGCGATTGATGGCGATCACCAGCGATTGGGAGTCCAAAAGCGCAGAGATGGTTCTGCTGACCAAGAAACCAGCCTCCGAGGTGCCCCAGAAGCAGAATCTTGTCATTGGCACACTGAATTTGGACAGTGGTCTTGCCAGTTCAGTGGTGAAATTTAATAAGAGCAACGAGAAGTATCATGTGAGCGTCAAGAATTATTATGATAACAATGCCGTGACCGGGGAAAACTATGATGAGGTTTGGAATGACGCAGTTACACGCTTGAACAATGACATCACCTCCGATAATTGTCCGGATATGCTTCTCCTCAATAATATCAACGTGGAAAAGTATGCTGCCAAGGGCGTGTTTGAGGACTTGGGGGGGTATATAGACCAGAGCAGCAAGGTGAAACGGACGGACTTTTTTGAGAGTGTTCTGGACGCGTACACCTATGATGGGGTGTTGGTGGCGGTTCCCAAGACTTTTATGTTGGACACCATGGTGGGAAAGGCATCTGACCTGGGCAATAAGAACGGTTGGACGCTCTCCGAGATGCTCGCCTACGGTGAGGCGCATCCGGACGCTGAGCTTTGGGGCAATGTCACCAAGGAGCGTGCGCTGACCATGATGCTTCGCTTTACGCAAGGGAACTTCGTGAATTGGGAGACGGGAGTTTGCTCCTTTGACAGCGGGGAGTTTGAACAGATTCTGGAACTGGCGGACACCTTCCCCAAGGATTGGAAATATGATGAGGATGCTCCCTCTCTTCCAAAGAGGCTGCAGGCGGGGGAGGTATTGTTAGACAGCGTCAGCGTGTATGATTTTAATAGCATTCAGGTTACGGAAGCCATGTTCGGGAGCGAGGTGACCTATATCGGATATCCCAACGGGAAGGGGGAGAGCGGCACTTATCTTAGAGGGTATACGGGTGTGGCGATCACTTCCAAGTGTTCCGATAAGGATGGCGCATGGAGCTTTATGGAGCATTGGCTGAGCGGGGAAAACGACAGAATGTACGGCTTCGGGCTATCCAGCAACAAGAGCCAGTTTGCCGAGGCCAGGGCGGAGGCGACCAAGGTGGAATATGTCTTGGACGAGAATGGCGAGCCGCTTCTTGATGACAACGGGGAGCCTGTGGTGCAGAGCCATGGTGGCATGGGGTACGGTGATTGGGAGTACGACTATCGCCCTGCCACGGAGGCGGAGGCGGACTTTCTGGAAGAATTGATTGAGATTGCAAGACCTGCTTCCGATTCCGATGAACAGATCTCGAGTATCATCAACGAGGAGGCGCAGGCGTTCTTCTCGGGACAGAAATCAGCCAAGGATGTGGCGGGTATCATCCAGAGCCGCGTGCAAACTTATGTAAATGAGAACAGTTAGAGGTGTTTGTCTTGAAAAAGACCAAGAAGTCAAGTAAAGTAATAAAAAGGCGCAAGTTTAGCTCGGGGCTGTTTATCGCCCCCAGCTTTCTTGGCGTAGCGGTATTTTTCCTGCTGCCCTTTTTGGTGGTGATCTATTATTCTATGGTGGATAATCCCATCAGCGCCAATTTTGTGGGTTTGAAAAATTTTAAATTAGTGATTGACAATGCCGCTTTTCGGACGGCGGTGCGCAATACTGTGCAATTCTCCGTCATTGCCGTACCGCTGGCTGTGGTGTTGTCCCTGCTGTTGGCTGTGGTGTTGGAGGCAAAGCTTCCCTTTCGGAGCCAATTCAGAACCTTCTTTCTAAGCCCCATGATGGTGCCGGTGGCGTCCATCGTGCTGATTTGGCAGGTATTATTTCACTTTAACGGCGCTGTCAATGATATTTTGGCGGTGTTTGGCATTGACAAGATCGACTGGTTTAAATCAAAATATTCCACCATCGTGATTGTGATACTGTTCCTGTGGAAGAATCTGGGCTATAATATGATTTTGTTCATGGCTGCGTTGGCCAGCGTGCCCAAGGATATCCTGGAGGTGGCGAGGTTGGAGAGCGCAACACCTTTACAGACCTTCTTTTATATCAAAATCAGGTATCTGTCATCTACGATACTGTTTGTGACAATCATGTCATTGATCAGCTCTTTTAAGATTTTCAGGGAAATTTATCTGTTGACCACAGATTATCCTTACGACACGATTTACATGCTGCAGCATTACATGAACAACAAGTTCAGGAATCTGGATTATCAGGCCTTGTCGGCGGCGGCGATACTGATGTCGCTTGTGATGATTGTCATTATTGGAATACTTTTTATTGTAGAGAATTATTTTGGAAAGGATATAGAAGGGTAGTGCCATGCCACAGGAGAATCAACCGACTCCGTCTCCCAGGGCGGGTAAGCGGAAAAAAATTAAAATTGGTAAGGTATGGGGCGTTGTCAAGATAGCCATAGCCACGGCCATCGCGGCGTTCTTCGCGGTCTTGTTCCTTGCGCCCATTGTGTTGACGATTACCAATTCCTTTATGTCCTCCTCGGAGATTTCCGCCAATTACGGCTCCGTGTTCGCGGTGAACGAGAATGGCGGGAAGGTGTATATCGCAGAGAAAGTCAACCTGAAATTTATACCGGATATCGTGTCTTTTTCCCAGTATATCACGGTGCTTTTAAAGAGTCCGGATTATCTCCTGAAATTCTGGAATTCTGTTATACTGGTGGGACCTATCGTGCTGTTTCAGCTCACGGTCGCGACCCTTGCCGCCTATGGATTTGCTAGATATTCGGGGAAGCTTCGCAGCATCATATTTTTCTCTTATATTATCTTGATGCTGATGCCGTATCAGGTGACGCTTGTGCCCAATTATCTGGTGGCGGATTGGCTGAACATTCTGGACAGCTATAAGGCCATCTGGCTGCCGGGTATCTTTTCACCCTTCGCAGTGTTCCTGCTCACCAAATTCATGAAGCGCATTCCCTATTCGGTGATTGAGGCGGCGCAGATAGACGGGGCAGGGGAGTGGCAGATTTTCAGAAGGATTTGTCTGCCGCTGTGCAAAGGGGCGCTCTGTTCTGCAGCGATACTGGTATTTATCGATTATTGGAATATGGTGGAGCAGCCTTTGATTCTGTTGTCGGATGCGGAGACACATCCGCTGTCCGTATTCTTAAGCAAGATTAACGCAGGCGAGGTGGGACTTGCCTTTGCGGTGGCAACCATCTATATGGTGCCAAGCCTGTTAGTGTTCCTCTACGGGGAGGAGTATCTGGTGGATGGTATTACCTATCAGGGCGGTATCAAGGGATAGGATAGGAAGAAAGAGGAGAACAAAGCAATGAACGAGAAAAGCAGTAAGAGAAGAGAGTGGGTCAAGACAGCGGCAATCGTATTTTTGAGCGTGTTGCTGGTGTTGACATTTTTCTCTAACACGATCATGAACTACTCGCTGCCGGAGGTGGCGACCCAGTATGTGGAGTCGGGCACCATCACTGCCAAGATACGGGGAACCGGCACGGTGGAGAGCGGTGACCCCTACAGCGTGAAGCTCAAGAACGCCGAGGACAAGGTGGCGACCGGAGGCTACGAGGTGGAATCCATCGAGGTAAAGCGCGGTGACGAGGTGATGAAGGGTGACGTGCTGTGTCATCTGGCTGCGGAAGGGAACAAGGCGGCCAAGGATAAGCGCGAGGAGTTAGATAAGGTCATGCTGCAGTTGGAAATTGACGTGGTAAACGGTATATATTCCCAGTCGGTTCTGTCCCATGCCCAGAGCGGTAACTTTATTTCCATGGGTGATTACCAGAAGCAGATTACGGCCAAGGACAGCGAAATCAATATTTTGAAGAACGAACTTCAGGATGCGAAGGATACCTTGGAGGCGGTGAAGGACAATGCGGGCGGTACCGTGAGCGCCAGCAGCGAGAAAAAGAAGCTGGAAAAGGCTCAGGCGGCATACGACGAGGTGGCAGACAGGGTTGATGCGGCGCAGGCCGAGATTGATAAATGGCAGGCCGAGATTGAAGCCAATGATAAATTGATTCAGGATCACCTAGCCGGCAAGGAGACGATTGACGAGGCGGGTAATAGGGTGCCCGCCGTGACGAACGCACAGTATCAGATGGCGGAGAACAATAACAAAATACTGAATAACAGAATCACTGCCAAAAAGGCTGAAATAGCGGATGACGAGGCAAAGCTTCCCAGCTTGAAGAAAGCTCTCGACAAGGCTCAGAAGGCTTATGACAACAAGATCAATGGTGGTGGTGATAAACAGGACGAGATTTCCGACTGGACGAAGGAAGTGGAGGCCCGCCAGGAGCGGTTGGATGACGCGGAGGATGCAAAGGCAAAGATTCAGAAGGATTTTGCCAAGGAACTGGAATTGAAGGATCAGTTATCTAAGCTTCGTGAGGAGATCGACAAGCTGGAGGGTGAGGCCGTGAACGGTGAGGTGACTGCGCCCATCTCCGGTACCATTATTGCTATTTATGTGAAATCCGGTGAGGAGACCCCCGCCAATAACCTGCTGTTTGAGATTCAGCCTGCAGGCAAGGGTTATACGATGGAGATGACAGTCACCAATGAGCAGGCGAAGCGCTTGTCTGTAGGAGACGTGGCGGATCTGGTGAATTCCTGGCGTTATAATGACGTGTCAGTGGTGCTTTCCAGTATCAAGCCTTCGCCCACGAATCCCAGCCAGAACAAGCTTTTAACCTTTGACGTGGAGGGGGATGTCATGGAAGGGCAGTCTCTGAATATCTCCGTGGGACAGAAGAGCGCGCAATATGACCTGACAGTGCCAAACAGTGCGATCAGGGAGGACAATAACGGCAAATTCATTCTCACAGTGGAGACGAAGAGCACACCCCTGAGCAACCGTTATATTGCGACCCGTGTGGACGTGGAGGTGCTGGCAAGCGATGACAACCGTTCCGCCATCAGCGCTCCCCTCTATGGTTATGAATATGTGATCACCACTTCCACGGCTCCCGTGGAGGCGGGAAAATATATTCGGTTAGCAAATAACGAGGGTTAATGTATGAAGAAACTGATACTGGGTATTACCGGCGGTGTATCCTTTTTGGTGTTTGTGATACTGCTTGCCGTGACTGGACATATGTCGGAGAGCCTCACGGAGCAGCAGATGGCAAAGCGTTGGAACGAGAAGGGCGGTGTGGCGCAAATCAGCTGTTTTTTCTCGACGAACGCGTCGGTCACGGAGGATACTCTTGAGGAGTTTGAACATTCCATAGACAATTATTTAAAGGAGTCCTCCATCACGTTGGAATCCGAGAATCCAAGTGCGAGGCTCTGGGTGGATGCCTACAGTGCGGAGGGAAAGCTTACATTGTCCAGCGATACGGGAAGTGTGGAGGCGGACGCTATGGGAATCGGAGGAGATTTTTTTCTGTTTCATCCGCAAAAGCTTCTCTATGGGGCATATTTCTCCGGCAATGATCTCAATCAAGACTATTGTGTGATTGACGAGGATACTGCATGGCAGCTTTTCGGCTCCAACAATGTGGCGGGGATGATGGTCTATGTGGCAGGCGAGCCGCATATTGTATCGGGAGTGATAGAGCGGCCCAAGGGGCGGCTTGTGGAGGCGGCGGGGCTGGATTCCACCCGAGTGTACGTGTCCCTGAGCACCTTGGAGGCGTATGGTAGCAGCAATGGCATCAACCATTACGAGATCCTGATGCCCAATCCCGTGAAAGAGTTTGCCTTCAAATATGTGAAGGAACAGCTGGGAAGCGACGAGCGGGAATCGGAGGTGCTGGAGAATACTACCAGATTTGGTCTCTTGAATCGTCTGAAGCTGATTAGGGACTTTGGCACCCGTTCCATGAACGGCAGGGCAATTATCTATCCCTATTGGGAGAACCTGGCGAGGGGATATGAGGACATTATCGGATTGCTCACGGCGTTTATGTTACTCTTTTTGTTATATCCATCTTTGCTGGTGCTTGTTATCTTTATCAGATGGTGGCGACATAAGGGCTGGACAATTAAGAGTGTATGGCTTAAGATAGTAGATAAATTGGAGAGGCTACAAGAGAGATATCGGGCCAAACGAAAAAGTAAGGAGGAGAAGTTATGAAAAAGTGGAAAAGGGCGCTGAGTATGGCGCTGGTGGCTGTGATGCTGTTGGGGCTTTGCGCCTGCAACCGTAGCAAGGACGGGATCGGAAGCAACAATCCCAAGGGCAGTAATGTGAATTCCGAATTGGCGAAGCAGTATGTCTATCGCATGCAGCCATTTGATTTTGCAAGTATCATGAAGGAAGATGAGGATTCCTATCTGCAAAACGCCATGGTGTTTGACAATCACGTCTATCTGATAATGCAGAAGTACGGCGAGAAGAACGGTAGATGGGATTATGAATATAGCCTGATCTCCATGGACATGGAAGGAAATGATATGAAGACCTACAAGCTTCAGCGAACCATGGAGGATGTGGGAGAAGCGGATCAAGAGGACAAGGCAGAGCAGACTCCTTCTGGCGAGTCCGGAACAGAAGGGAATGCAGGCGCAATCATGCCCAGAACGGAAATTTCGGGAGAGGATTTGGCTTCGACAGAAGATGTGGAAGCTGAGATGCCGGAAGAGGAGGTATACAATGGGTACGAGAGTACCTATTACAATAATTTCCAGATTGCGCGCGGAGGCCGCATATATGCCAGCAAAGAGCATTATTTCGAGGATTATTCCGACCCGGAGAATTATGTGAGCAAAACCGAGCGTTTCCTGTGTTGTTGGGATACCGAGGGGAAGTTGTTGTGGGAGTCCCCCTTGGATATGCTCACGCAGGAGGATAAATGGTATAGCATCAATGCGATTGTCGGATTGGAGAACGGCAATGTCCTGCTTTTGATCAACGGTGACGAGAGCGGCAAGATCACTGTAGATAAGGATGGCAATCTGTCGGAGATGCGTCCCGTGAACGAGAAGCTTACGGAATACATGAATCATCTCGTCAGTAGTGTCACGATGCCAAAGGATCAGATTCTCGTCGTGTATTATACACAGGAAAACTATGAAAATCAGTATATTGTGACCTATGATGTCAAGTCGGATTCCGTGACAGAGAGCTTTCCGATGCCCAAGAACATGGTATATAACATGGGAAATATCAGCAGCGTGGATGCCAACGGTGATATTGTGTATTGCGCCAACCAGGGAATCTACAAATACCATGTCGGTGACACAGAGCCTACGCAAATAATGAGCTTTGTCAATTCTGATCTGGATATCAACAGTATGAGAACGGTGCTGCCCATTGACGATGAGCATTTTGTGGGAATCTACACGGTGTATGATGATGTGACTTATCGCAGCTCTACCGAGGGCGGTTTGTTTACCAAGGTGGCGCCGGAGGATATCCCTGACAAGCAGGTGATGGTGCTGGGCGGCAACTATATTCCTAGAGATTTGAGAAAGCGTGTGGTGGAATATAACAAATCCAGCGATACCCACAGGATTGTCCTGAAAGACTACAGTTTATATAATACCTATGACGACTACAAGGCTGCCTATACACAGATGAACAATGATATTATCTCCGGAGGTATGCCTGATATCCTGATTGTGGATTCCTATGGGATGTCAATAGAAAATTATGTCTCCAAAGGACTTCTGGCAAATATCGATGAGCTGATCGCCAAGGATCCGGAGCTTTCCAAAACGGAATTCTTGGATAATGTCTTTGAGGCTGCCAGAGTGAACGGCAAGCTGTATGAGATTCTTCCTTCCTTCTATGTGATGACCTATGTGGGCAAGACGTCTCTTGTGGGAGACCGCACCCAGTGGACCATGGAGGAGGCGAAACAGGTGCTCTCCACCATGCCTGAGGGCGCGCAGCTTTTTGGAGATATGAGGCGGGGAGGGTTCTTCTCCCAGGTGATGCAGATGTGCGGAAGCGATTTCATTGACGTGTCCACGGGCAAATGTAATTTTGATTCCCCAGAGTTCATTTCCCTTATGGAGTATGCCAAGGAACTGCCCGAAGATACGGATGGAGGAGATATTGCGTATGCAATAGAAGAGGATTACGATAATTGGTATGCGAACTATCAATCCCAGTATCGTGAAAACCGTACATTATTGTCCAATTGTTATCTGAGCAGTTTTGAGGATATGGTATATACGATCAACGGCTCCTTTGGCGAGGATGTGAGCTATGTGGGCTTCCCCAACAGCAGCGGGCAGGGCTCCGTGGTCTCCTATAACTACGAATACGCGCTGGCTGCAGGTTCCGCCAATCTGGATGCGGCGTGGGAATTTATGAGATATTATCTGACGGAAGAATACCAATCTTCAGATAATTTCAGGTGGCAGCTGCCGGTGAACAAGGCACAATTTGACAAGCAGGCGGAGCGCGCAACGAAAAAGCCTACTTATGACAACGATGGCAAGGAAGAGGAATATGACTACACCTATTGGATCAATGATGAGTCCATTGTAATTGATCCGCTCAATTCGCAACAGCTTGAAAAGTTGAAGAGCTTTGTCTCCACCGTGACGAAGCGGGCATATTATAACGAGGATGTCCAGAATATTATTAATGAGGAGATGGATGCGTTCTACAAGGGACAGAAGAGCGCCAAGGACGTGGCAGGCATTATCCAGAGCCGTGCACAGATTTTTGTCAACGAGAACCGCTAACCATAATGGCTGAAATTACATCTTATCTACCTCGATTACGGGGAAATATTCAGCGTTCTGGGATTTGATCTTGTAGGAGATAATCTCTATCAATGCGTTGTCGGATAGTCTGTAATTAAAGGGCACCACCACATCAAAAATCAGATTGGTGTGGGTGGGGCCTTTTACTATGCGGAAATCATGCATAGTGATGTCTGTGTCAATCTCTGCGAGAACCTGTGCCACCATTTCATGCAGACTGTCGGTCTCGGGGTCTCCCACACAGACAGGATCCATGTGAATGACTGCGGTGCAGTGCAGGGTGGAGCGAAGCGTGTGCTCAATCAGGTCAATCAGGTCATGCATCTCTAAAATATTGCCATCAGCAGGAACTTCCGCATGAAGCGAAATATGAACTCTCCCGGGCCCATAGTTGTGAACCATGAGATCGTGGATGCCAATGATACCGTCGTGGGAGAGGACAATATCATTTACCTGCTGGACGAACTCGGGGGCGGGAGCCTGCCCCAGCAGAGGTCCGATCGTATCCTTGGCGGCATTGATTCCCGCGATACAGATAAAAATCGCCACCGCCACACCGCAATAACCATCCACCACGAGGCTTGTGAAATGGGAGATCAGGAGGCAGACAAGGACAATGGAAGTGGCGCAGACATCACTGATGCTGTCCGTCGCGGTTGCGGACATGGCGACGGATTGGATGCGCTTGCCCACACTCCGATTATAGAATGCCATATAACATTTGATGCAGATGGACACGAGAAGAATCACCACGACGAGGACGGAGCATTCCGGCTTCTCGGGGTGAATGATCTTGACGATAGAATTCTTGAACAGCTCAAATGCCATAAGCAGGATGAAAAAAGCCACCACAAGTCCGGAGATATATTCAAATCTGCCGTGCCCGAAGGGGTGGTCGGAGTCGGGTTTTTGTCCTGAAAGCTTGAAGCCAAAGAGCGTTACGATGGACGAGCCCGCATCAGAAAGATTATTAAAGGCGTCTGCCGTGATCGCGATAGAACCGCTGAGCACCCCGGCAATAAACTTTCCGGCAAAGAGCAGGAGATTTAGGGCGATTCCAACCGAGCCGCAGAGCATGCCATAAGCCTGACGCACCTTTGGATTGTCGTATTCTGTATTGTTTTTGATGAAAATTCGCGCGAATAAAGTGACCATAATGCACCGCTTTCTTTCATAGTTGACATTGTATACTATCGGTAAAAGGGCGTGACCACTAAAACGGATTTTCGCCCTTTCCTAATAATTAATATTCTCGAAAACTTTGAGCAGCTTTATCTAAAACCTGCATCAGTATTTTTTCACTTTCAGTTCCCACATATTCTTTTGGGTAAACCAAGCATAATCCCGCCAGTTCACAATAATCAATTTTATCAAGCTCAAACCCATAAAAATACATCATGTAATCATAGTATTCTTTCTTGGCTCTGAATAGAAACATTCCGTCAAGCGGTTCAAGATTTACAGCACCTTCAAAAGATTTATTGCTTTTATATTCTTCTATGGCACAATAAACCTCATCGTCTGTCTGTACAGCAATGGATGGAATAGTGCCTTCACAACCATATTCATCATTTGGAGCGTATGTACACAAAAGCTCACCTTCCGCAGCATGAGATTTGGCTGCCTTGAATGCTTTGTCCACAACATATCCGTAATTGGAATATTCATCTTGAATGATATGTTCTTCGTTCAACAGTTCTATCGGATCAATTACTGCATTATGTGGTCTGCTTTCCTCTGGATCTTCAACTTTTATTTGGTTTAATTTCTCTTTTATTTCGAGGCTTCTTTTTTCCATTTGGCAAGCTTTGAAATATATTGTTAAATTGAACAATCCAATTACAAACCATGGTATTCCTACAACAACTTTGTTCCTGCAAAAGCATAGTACTGCGACACCTAACCATATTATTGCAATGAATATATATTTGGTTTTCTTCAAGATTTAACACTCCTCATTTTTCCTAGTTTGAGCTTCGTTGCTTCTACTATATCAAACAACACTATTTTTGTAAATAATTGAATAGACTTTGCGTTTTGATTGCGGTAAACTATATCTAAGCAGTAAATTTATTGGGCATGAAAGCTGGATAAATAGGAGATACAAATGAATTTTAAACAATATGTGAAACGTCATCTGATTTTTGTCATCTTTCTCTTGGTGATCGGATATGGGATTGTTGCATATATCCATATCGTATGTCCCGAAAAAATCGGTCAGCCCCATGTAAGGGGTGCAGAGTTTGCGTTTGCACCGGTTTATAATAAAGATGGAAGTACGTTTCATGCAAAATTGGGCATCGGCTATCAGCAAGGGCTTCTGGTTTTTGAATCCGTTTTGACATTGTTTGCGACTTTGTTGTTGTATCGAATGATGGAATATTTCTGTATATTCTTTGGCATCAAAAGGATTTGGAGCTATTTTGTGGACTTTGGTGCGGCGTCCGCACTTGCGCGGTTTCCGATGCGGCTGTTGGGAAAATACACGCTTGACTATTGGTATATCCGGGTCGGTCATGGTACATATGATTTTTTTGATTTTTGCATCGGAATCTGTGTTGCGGGCGTATTGATCTGGATCATACCATTTTCTGTAAAGTATCTTAAGTACAAAAAGCAGCATACGGCGGGCATGAATTTTGTGCAGAAGTTTGTGTGGGAAATGAAGCTTAGTCTGCAATTGTTAAAAACATCTTTTTGCCCGATCAAAACGTGGTGGGAAGATATTTCAATATTTTAGTCGGCGGATATTACTGGGATTATCGCCGAGTATTTTCTTCATTACATTACAAAAGTAATTGCTATTATCAAAACCGGATAGTTGTGCGATTTCTCCAATTGATAAATCTGTGGTCAGTAATAAGTGCCTGCCAGTCTCTGTTTTAATATAATTTAGGTATTCCGAATATGTAACGCCAATTACCCTTTTAAATAATCTTGAGAAGTGGGCTGGGGAAAAGTTTACATAAGCGGCGGTTTCTGTGAGAGAAGGGGAACTTAAAAAGTTGTGTTCCATATATTTTATGGCTTTTAATATAGAGGTGTCCGCTTTTGATAATTCCACATCCGTTGGATTGGATGGTTGATGGAACCTTATTACGGTCATAAGCAGGTGATACAGCATTCCTCTTAAAATTAAGTCGGACTCATTTTGGTAATGCTCATATTCATAAAGCATATCGCAGAATATACCATAGATTTTTTCTTGTATCTCAGGAGTAAAATTGTAAACTGGATAGCGGTACAATTCTTCAAACGATTCGGTGCCTATAAGATCCAACAATGGTTTGACCGCATCATCAGTAAATTTCAGAACAAATCGTTCATAAGGCGTGTTGTCCACAAAAGAAGTACGATGATAAACATTTTTAGGAGTCACGCCGACACTTCCATTGTTCAGAAAACCTATCATATGCGGCATTATAAATTTGCGGTGACCGCTCACCGTATAGCTGATGCCGTAATAGTCACGATAAACTTCTAACTGTTTCATCTCGTAGTTGGAAGGCTTCTTCTGACGGTCTATGTAAAAATTGTATCCAGGCTTTAAAGGAAGCGGCATATTTTTTCCTCCCCCCACATGAGCATATTTTTATAGATATTATAGCATTTTATCAAATAATTACAAGAATGGGCACAAAAAATGTGATAATTTGTCTATAAAAATAGATAAGGAAGGGACAAACATGAAAGTAAATGATATTTTAAAAAGAAATTCTTTTTGGTTGATTGTAAGCAGCCTGTGTGCGGTGATGATATCATGCAGTGTCGTCTCCGGCACGAGTGTGATCACAGGGCAGATAGATGCGTTGACAATGTCCGGCATCGTAGATATGGAAAAAACGATTTATATTGTCCTACCGGCTATCTTGATTTCTACCATAGCATCTTTCGTAAAAAGTAAATGTATCGGCAGATACAGTGTCAATGTCATAACGGAAATACAGGATGAAATAGCACGACAGATCCTCAAGGTAAAAAATGACTTTTGGGTAAAGGAAAGCACAGGTAAACTGCTTGCTAAACTGACTTCCGATATTTCTGAAATAGAAAAATATACATCCGCCACCATACCCGATTTCCTAGGTGCAGTCATTTCTATTATGTTTGTGGCAGTTTATGTGGGTACTAAGAACCTACATATGTTGTTGATCACTGTCGGTTTATACCCGCTGATCATTATTGTTATGACATTTTGGGGAAATGTTTTAAAGCGGCTGGCACAAAAAAGGCGGGGAAATATTGATCATTTGACTGCGCAGGTTGTGGACTGCGTGAATGGAATGGAAATTGTAAAAAGCTACAACTTATCCCCGGTTTTCATAACGAAAATAGAAAACCGGATCAGGGAAATATTAGATAATGAATATAAGAGGGCATGGATTATGCATTTTTCACAGACAATGCAGAGATTCCTTTTCTGCATCCCCAACATGGTTTGTCCACTTACCGCTCTTTTGTTGGTTATGAAAGGGGAAATGTCGATTGGTGAGATGACGGCCTATATTGTCCTCATCCATAAAATCATCTCAAATATGAAGCAGCTTCCTTTTGTGATTGCGGACGCGAAAGAAAAACAAGTTTCCATTGACAGGATCAATCAGGTATTGGGCGCACCGCGCAGAAAAGACAGAAGTTTAGAAGCGTCTTCAGAAGACGGGATTTCTTTGGAAAATGTCAGTTTTAGATACGTAGAGGGGAGAGAAGTATTAAAAAATATAAGTTTTTGTTTAGAACCCAATAAAACATACGCATTTGTCGGTATGTCAGGACAGGGGAAGTCAACCATATTTAAATTGTTGAGCGGACTGGAAGATGATTATGATGGCAAATGCAGCATAAATAAAAACTGTGCCGTCGTACCTCAAAGCCCGTTTATCTTTGCGGGAACCATTGCAGAAAATATTGGAATAGGGTGCAAGGGAGCCACAATGGATGATATCGTGAACGCTGCAAAAGCGGCAGGCATCCATGATAAAATACAAAGCTTTGAAAACAAATATCATACCATGATTGGGGAAAAAGGCGCAGGGTTATCCGGCGGTGAAAAGCAGCGGATTTGTATTGCCAGGGCATTGCTATCCAAGGCGGATGTACTGCTGCTGGACGAGCCCACCGCATCCATAGATGCAGAGACAGAAAAAATAATTTTAAATACACTGAAAGCATTCAGGGGAAAGAAAACGATTATATGGATATCACACAAGCTTTTATTGATTCAAGATGCGGATACGATTTTTGTAGTAGATGGCGGAGAAATCGCAGAGCGTGGAAGGCATGAAGAGCTCGTCGGTTTGGACGGCGTGTATAAGAAATTATGGAAAATGGAGGCATGCAATGAGGTATAGTAGAATATTTTTTCGTTTTTTGAAATTAATGGGGCAGGCATTACCGCTTTTTCTGTTTGCAATGATCATACATATGGTTGGAGACAACTTTTTATATTTAACCTTATCTTATTTTGTAAACAGGCTGATTGATATGGCGCAGGCAGGGAGTATGGAAGGTTTAGGGAAATTATTGATTCTCTGCATTACTGCCAATATCATGGCGCTGGCGGTATTTTTTGTATTCGGTGCGCTGTATGATATCTATGCCAAAAGGGGAAATGCCATCGTACAAAAGATGATGATTGAGAAATTGTTAAAGCTTCCCATGGGTTATTTTGATCAGCATCATACAGGAGAAATCGTATCAAAGCTTATGAATGATGCGGACACGGCAAGCCAGATATTTACATCGAGATTAAGGCGGGTAACAACACCGTTAATGTCGGTCATTGTTTACATCATACCAATCATAATGATGTGCCCGGCGTTGGCGGTCTGCATGGTATTTATCAATATCCTGTCATTACTTGTGAATAATAGATATATCCCGAAAATGAAAAAAATCGCGAAGGAGACATCCGCGGCTAAAAGCCAATTGGTGCAACGATTTATGGATATCGTCAATGGGCGCGATGAAATTAGAATTTATTCAGGAGCCGGACTTTTGATCGAGCGATATGAGGAAGAGAATCATAAAAATGCAGATGCAGCGGACAATTATTGGAACAATATCGCAAAATTAAATACCTGGAATACTTTTTTTGACATGGTGTTTGCATTAGGGTTTTTGCTGATTGCTGTTTTGTTCGTTGTAAGAGGATGGTGCAGCATTGGAGAAGTAGCGGGCATCTATGCTTTGTATGGAACATTCAGTTATAATTTTTTAGAGCTTGGAAGGTATCTGCCGGAATTGATCAATTGTATTGCCAGAGCGCAGATTGTATTTGACTATATGGAAGAGAGCGAAGAGCAGGCGCAGGGAGATGTCGCATTTTCGCCGGGAAGGATAGAGCTAAATGAGGTTTCCTTTGGCTATCATGGCAAAGAAGTAATCCATCATCTCAGCGCCGAATTTGAGGAAAACAAGAGCACTGCCGTGATTGGACAGACGGGATGTGGTAAGAGCACCCTGATGAAATTATTCATGCGGCTATATCCCGTGCCGGACAATAAGATTTATATTGGCGGGAAAGATATCAATTCCATAGACATGATATCCCTAAGAGAAAATATTGCTTATGTCCCCCAAAATACCTATCTTTTTCAAGATACCATAAGAGAAAATATTCGATTTGGCAATTTGAAATCAAATGATGCAGATGTGGAAGAGGCGGCAAAGTTGGCAAACGCCCATGAATTTATCTGTGGACTGCCGGATGGATATGACACGGTTCTTCAAGATGGCGGAAAAAATTTGTCCGGCGGGGAAAGACAGCGGATTGCACTTGCCAGAGCATTTATCAAAAATGCGCCCATCCTCCTGATGGACGAAGCCACATCCGCCTTGGACAATCATAACGAAACAGAGATTCAGGCAGCAGTTAAAAAGTTGGTTCGTGGAAAAACGGCGCTGATTGTTGCGCACCGCGATATCACGATCGGGTTTTGCGATGAAAAATATCAGGTGCTATAGAGACAGGTTTTTGGTTGCAGTTTCCAGAAATTCAGTGTATAATGCATTTGATGTACAATCTTGTATAGAATAATGCATAGAAATATAAAGAATCTGGAGGCAATCAAATGAGTAAGAAACCAGTTGTTTTGATGATTTTGGATGGATACGGGCTGAATGAGAAGTCCGAAGCCAATGCGGTGGCATTGGCGAAAACCCCTGTGATGGATGGACTGATGAAGGATTATCCTTTTGTGAGGGGCAATGCCAGCGGCATGGCGGTAGGTCTGCCCGACGGACAGATGGGTAACTCAGAGGTGGGGCATCTGAACATGGGCGCGGGCAGGATCGTGTATCAGGAGCTCACCCGCATTACCAAAGAGATTCAGGACGGGACATTTTTTGAGAATCCCGCGCTTCTTTACGCGGTGGAGAATTGTAAGAAGAACAATAGTGCACTGCATCTGATGGGACTTTTGTCCGACGGCGGTGTGCACAGCCATAACACTCATCTCTATGGCCTGTTGGAGCTGGCTAAGAGAAATGGTCTTGAGAAGGTGTATGTCCATTGTTTCCTGGACGGACGTGACACACCACCTACCAGCGGCAAGGAGTTTGCAGAGGCGCTTCGGGACAAGATGGAGGAGCTTGGAGTAGGTAAGATTGCGTCCGTGATGGGCCGTTACTATGTGATGGACAGAGACAACAATTGGGACAGGGTGAAGCTTGCTTACGACGCCCTGACCAAGAGAGAGGGTCTTACCGCGAAGTGCGGCATCTGTGGGATTCAGGAATCCTATGACAGAGGAGAGACGGACGAGTTCGTGAAACCCACCGTGACTGAGGACGGTGCCGCGATCACGGACGGGGATTCTATCATTTTCTTTAATTTCCGTCCCGATAGGGCAAGAGAGATTACCAGGGCTTTTTGCGATGACGATTTCAAGGGCTTTGACAGAGGCGCGAGAAAGCAGGTTGCTTATGTGTGCTTCTCCGACTATGATCCCACCATCCCCAACAAGGAGGTTGCATTCCACAAGGTGGCGGTGACCAACACCTTCGGCGAGTGGCTGGCAGCCAACAATATGAAGCAGGCGCGTATTGCGGAGACAGAGAAATACGCCCATGTGACCTTCTTCTTTAACGGCGGTGTGGAGGAGCCGAACCCCGGGGAGGACAGGGTGTTAGTGAATTCCCCCAAGGATGTGGCCACCTATGATTTGAAACCACAAATGAGCGCTTACGAAGTGTGCGACAAGCTTACCGAGGCCATTCGTTCCGGCAAATATGACGTGATCATCATCAACTTTGCAAACCCTGACATGGTCGGTCACACGGGTGTGCTGGACGCGGCCATCAAGGCGGTTGAAGCGGTGGACGAGTGTGTTGGCAAGGCGGTCGAGGCCATCAAAGAAGTGGATGGCGTGATGTTTATCTGTGCTGACCACGGCAACGCGGAGATGCTGAAGGACTATGAGACCGGGGAGCCTTTCACTGCCCACACTACCAATCAGGTGCCCTTCCTTCTGGTCAATTATGACGAGGCATACACACTGCGTGAGAACGGGTGCCTTGCCGATATTGTTCCCACTTTGATTGAGATCATGGGAAAAGAACAACCTGCGGAGATGACAGGAAACTCTTTGCTAATAAAAAAATAATATTTTTTAAAAATAAAATTTATATTGAAATTGTGTGTAAGTTGTGGTAAGATAAAACCTGCTTGGCATTAGGAGGTGTGAAATGGGAGTCTTAAGGATTGTAATTACAGTAGTATTTATCATAGTTTGTGTTGCACTTGTCGTGTTGGTATTGATGCAGGAGGGAAAGTCAGCGGGATTGGGAACGATCAGCGGCGCGGCTGAAACCTACTGGGGCAAGAATAAGGGACGATCGATGGAGGGGCTTTTGGTAAAGCTCACCAAGGCATTGGCGATATTGTTTATCCTCCTGTCGATGGTACTGAATTTGAATGTTTTTTAAGAACACGTAAGACAAACACTCTTGAAAAAGAGTGTTTTCTTTTTTGAGGATGATTGATGAGTAATAAAGGGAAAAAGGGGCATCGAAAGTCTGTGCCCAAAAGAAAACATAGCGAGTTGGAGGAACTGATTCTCACGGGAACCTTTATCAGCAATGCCAAAGGTTTTGGCTTTGTGGAAGTGGAGGGCAGGGAAGATGATTTGTTTATCCCTGAGGATAAAACCGGCGGAGCGTTCCATAAAGATATCGTGCAGGCTGTTCTTCTAAAGCCAGGTCATGGCAGAAGGCAGGAGGCGCGGGTGGTGGGAATCCTGCAGCGGGGGATTACCACACTGGTGGGAACCTTTGAGCGGGGCGGGGAGCATTACGGCTTTGTGATTCCGGATAATTCCAAGATTCCCTGTGATATCTTTGTGCCCTTGGAACATGCCAAGGGGGCGGTGTCCGGACACAAGGTAGTGGTGGAAATCACGGATTATTGTACGGACGAGCAGTCAGATGAGGCTTCCGGCGAGGAGAGAAATGTCGCGCGGCATATCCATAGTCCCCATAGCTTTCATCGGAGGAATCCGGAGGGCAGGGTGGTTGAGATTCTGGGGCATATTAATGACCCTGGCGTGGATATTCTGTCAATTGTGAAGTCTTATGAGCTGCCCATGGAATTCTCCGAGCGGATCATGAATCAGGTGGAAAGGGTCTCCCGGGAGGTGTCTGAGGCAGATCGCGCGGGCCGCAGGGATTTGCGGGATGTGCCTATGGTCACGATTGACGGGGAGGACGCCAAGGATCTGGATGACGCGGTGAGCGTGGAGTTTGATGGGGAATTCTATCATTTGGGTGTGCATATCGCCGACGTGACCAATTATGTGCAGGAACATTCCGCTTTGGACAGGGAGGCTTTGAACCGGGGCACCAGTGTGTATTTGGTGGACAGGGTGATTCCCATGCTGCCCCATGCGCTTTCCAACGGCATTTGTTCTTTGAATGCGGGGGTGGACAGGCTGACGCTTAGCTGTCTTATGAAGATTGACGGGAAGGGCGAGATTGTGGACTATGAAATCTGTGAGTCCGTCATCCGCGTGGACAGGCGAATGTCTTACACCACGGTTAAAAAATTATTGGAAGGGGAAAACGCGAGAGACGATGACGGCGTGGAGGCGGATGCGGCACGGGCGGAGTATGAGGCGCTTGCCTTAGAATACAAGGAGCTGCTGCCCATGTTTCGGCAGATGCGTGATCTGTCAGGGTTGCTTCGTGGGAGAAGACGCAAGCGTGGAGCCGTGGATTTTGATTTTCCAGAGTGTAAGATTCTCTTGGATCAGGAGGGGCATCCCTTAGAAATCAAACCCTATGAGAGAAATGTTGCCACGGACATTATTGAGGATTTTATGCTTGCTGCCAACGAGACGGTGGCACAGCATTTTTACTGGATGGAAGCGCCCTTTGTCTACCGCGTCCATGATGTGCCAGACCCCGACAAAATACAGAAGCTTTCACTTTTTATCCATAATTTTGGATATTATATGAAGTCCATGGACAAGCGGGGCAGCAAGGTGGGAAGCGAGGAGGTGCATCCCAAGGAGCTGCAAAAACTTTTGGACAAAATCCAAGGGACACCCGAGGAACCCATGATTGCGCGGCTTGCGCTGCGCAGCATGAAGCAGGCCAAGTACAGTGTGGTGAGCAGCGGTCATTTTGGGCTTGCCTGCCAGTATTATTGTCATTTCACTTCACCGATCAGACGTTATCCGGATTTGCAGATTCACCGCATCATCAAGGATCAGCTTCGGGGCAGGTTGAGAGAGGAGCGTATTGCGCATTACAGGGAGATATTGCCCGGTGTGGCAGAGCGGTCATCACAGCTGGAACGACGCGCGGATGAGGCAGAGCGGGAGACGGACAAGCTGAAGAAGGTGGAATATATGGAAGGGCATCTGGGGGAAGAGTTCGACGGCGTGATCTCGGGCGTGACCTCCTGGGGGATTTATGTGGAGCTTCCGAACACCGTGGAAGGGCTGGTACATGTGACTAGGCTGACAGGAGATTTTTTCTACTATCACGAGAGCACCTGTGAAATGGTGGGAGAGGCCACCGGGCGCAGTTATAAGCTGGGCATGCCGGTCAGGGTGCGGGTAATGGGATGCGATCGGTTTAACCGTACCATTGATTTTGATTTGGCGTAGGAGGGGATGGCGATATGGCGAAAAAGGAACCGCAAAAGCTGGTTGCAAACAATAAGAAGGCATATCATGACTATTTTATAGACGAGACCTATGAGGCGGGGGTGGCGCTCCACGGCACAGAGGTCAAGTCCATGCGCATGGGGAAATGCAGTATCAAGGAAAGCTTTATCCGGATTGAGCAAGGTGAGGTGTTTGTCTATGGTATGCATGTCAGTCCCTATGAAAAAGGTAATATTTTTAATAAAGACCCTCTTCGGGTGAAAAAGCTCCTCTTGCATAAGTATGAGATCAATAAGCTTGAGGGGAAAATCAAGGAGAAGGGTTATACTTTGGTGCCATTGCAGGTATACTTTAAGGAGGGGAAGGTCAAGGTGGAGATTGGTCTCGCCCGAGGCAAGAAACTGTATGACAAGCGGGAGACCATCGCAAAGAAAGACGCCAGAAGAGAGGCTGAGCGTGAGTTCAAGGTGAAAAATCTGTAAAATTTGATTTGGAGCTGTTGACGGCATTGGCTGGAACCGATATAATTGACAGGAAAAACGAATCTGCCCGTCCACAGTTCGGACTGGTCTGATTCCATAAGGGGTAGTAAAGGTTTCGACAGGGGTCTTGCAGCTGGAGAAGCTATCCGCATGCAATGCGTTAAATGGCAAAATTAAACTAAACGCTGAAGATAATTTGGCATACGCAGCCTAATGGCTGCTGTCCGCTCTAAGGCACTCACACTTTAGAATCCGGGCATCGACTATGTGAGAAACGACATGTGTTAAGCTTTGCACACATGGGCGTATTATGAAGCTACTGACTTTGGCTGGCTGTTCGTTTCCGGCCAAATGAGGGAAGAGGAAAAACTTGCTTGTGCAAGTATTTCCACAATAACGGACTATGATAGTAGAAGGACAGGGAATGGGCTTTTGGACACGGGTTCGACTCCC
>CAMWLG010000042.1 GCA_947175035.1 uncultured Lachnospiraceae bacterium
ATGAGGTGGGCGGTCTCCCCGAACAGGTGACCTACACGGTGGACGGGAAGGAATATACCAGCGTCCTCTTCCTGGGTTCCGTGAATGACAAGCTATCCACGGATTTCATATATGTGGATGGAAGGGTGAACAGAGATGGCACAATAAATAATGAGAAGATGGGGTATGTGCCGTACTCGAATGCACTGAAGGAGGCGTGGTATATAGATGATTCAAAGGATTATTTTTTTAGGGGAAAAGAACCTGCATATCGTCCTATAGGAACAGCAGGGTTGTATCAAATATGTACTGATAAAGTGGAAGAGGCAAGCAAGTATTTACCACAATATGCATACATGAATGACCTCGTAGTAGTATTCCTAACAAATTTCTATTTATGGATGTCGTTGGATTGTTTTGCAACATATTTAACCACAAAGGGAGGACCGGAGCCAGGGATTGATGGCATGGGTACCAGAAAATATGTAGATATAAATATGATACCACTAAGAGAAAAAGATTTTTTTGAAGATTCTACAGCAACTTGTTTTAAGGAAAATATGTATAAAGCAATCAAGGCGGCGGAATCCGTATTGAACGAATACAACACGGAGGTTTATATCGCCGTTTCCCCAAACGCTGACTGGGGCGGGTGTTTCTATTTTGACGAGGCGCACTGGGATACAGAATGGAAGAAAGATATAGAATCGATAGCCTTTTTAAATATGGTCGGGACATTTAACAAGGCAGACGCGGGGGTAACCCTGCACGCAACCTATGACCCAAAAACGGGAAAATATAAAATGGAGTATCAATACTATTTGATGGACTATTATAATTTTGATTTTGCTGATATTTTTAAAGAGCAGGAGGCACTGGGACTGACCAGAAGCTATGAGCTATACGGGGAGGCACAGGGACAGGTTTCTTGGAAGAAGGGACAGCAGTTCTATGTGTTGTTCCCCCAGATGATAGTAAAGTATGACTGACGGAGGCAGTGAGTATGGGAGGGTATAAACCGCCTATGAAATTTAATGCAATATTTGCAAGGGTTATTTGTCTCTACTTTGCATTAGGGATTCTGTACTTACTTAGTATCATTATGCCCACTAAAAGAACACATTTTAGAAACTATCAGGTATATCTTGATAATCGTACAGTAAGAGGGAGTTATGGCCCAATCTTTTTTGAAGAAGATTTGCCAATTGGTGCGAAGGAAATAAAATATTATTCGGAACATGTAATTGCTAAATATGTAACGGCATACTCCATAGTTCTTCCAGAAGATACATATATAGGTTTTAGGGAAAGACGCATAAACTTTTATGTGGAAGAGTCTGACCGCTGGAAAAGCCGTTCGCTTCTGTATGCGCTCCAAGGAGACGAGCACCAGTATATTGACGATTCTGAATGGTACGAAATAAAACTGGATTACATGGATAACGTCCTGCACTGCCCTGAGGCGCGACAGCAGTACTATTTTGGCGTTATCATGAAAACAAATACTGTAAATGGCGAATGCTACACTGGCATCATAGCGAATGACTCAGACTGTGAGATCATCGAATTTAGCGCGAATTTGCCAGAGGATTATGGTGAGCATAAGGAACCAGAGCGGCATTATGATATCCTCGACTGGATTCAATTGAGTCTTGCAATAGCGCTCATTGTCCTAATCATATGGGGAATGTTTGCCTTAGATAAAAAATTGGACAAAAAACTAAAAAATAAATCCAACAAGGATCAGGGCTAGCGGAATATTATTTCTTGAGCAGAGAACGCAGACAGGGTTTTGGGCGTATACCCAGAACCCTGTTTGTGATTTTGGCTCATTTTATTTTACTGATCACAGCAACATTGGACTAAGTAGGTGAAGACAGTTTTCATATTATGTGGTATAATTTCGACTATGACATCTCCTTTCACCGTGTCAGCAAGTGGAAAGAGGGACAGGAGTATATAACGATATTCAAATCTTTATTCAATTGACATATCCCGTGATAACGGAGGTGTAAATGAAAAGATTAAAGAAAACGATACGCATATTGGGTCTTGTGTTCGCCATGTGTTTTATCCTGTTTGTTTTAAATGCTCTGTGGGATGGGCTGTTTAACTGCATTTTCCCATGGACAAGGGCATGGTTTCATAATTACCAGTCATATGATTCCTTTTTGATGTATTATAGGTGCCATGATTATTTTGTAAGAGAACTGCCAATGGATGCTGGTGAACCAAAATACTACTGGCACCGAGGGTCATGGGAAACTTTTACCGCGTATTCCACAACCTTGCCAGAGGGAGCCTTCAAAACAATGTCTAACGAACGTCAGGAGTTCTTTCGTGAAAAGAAGGAGGAATTTTCAACAAAAAGCATTATTTATTCATTGCAAGACAACGATCGCTGTTATATTGACGACCCTAAATGGTGCGACAACGAAATAATCAGCGAGAAGAAACTAGCGTTTATCAACAAGGTGGTTGGGAACCCAGAAGCAAAAGATCAATACTATTACCTTGTAATCCTGCGCGGGAACTGTGCAGGTACCACGTGTTACAACGGGGTGATACTAAATGACGACGCCCATGAATTCATAGAGTTTAGTGCCAATGTGGTAGATCCTGATAAATGGCATTATTGATCGTTTACCCAGATGATAGCAAAGCGTGACTGGCGGAGATATTTATGTGGAAAAAGATAGAACGAGTCTTAGATAAAATGTTTATTGTAGTGGTTTGCTTTTCTTGTGTTATATCACTTACATCAATTTTGGCATGTTTTGGTCTTTGTATTTCGGTAGTGATACCTAAGACAAAGACAAATTTTAAAAGTTATCAGGTATATCTTGATAATACTGGAGTACAGCAGAGTTCTGGTTCATTCTTTTTTGAAAAGGAGTTGCCGATTGGTGCGGAGGAGATAAAATATTATTTGTACTATAAAATTGCTAAAAGTGTAACGGCATATTCCGTGGTTCTTCCAGAAAATACGTATATAGATTTTCTAGAAAGCCGCATAAACTTTTATATTGAGGAATCTGACGAAAGGGAATCTTGTTCCCTTCTATACACGCTTCAACGAGACGAGCACCAGTATATTGACGATTCTGAATGGTACGATGTAAAATTGGATTACGTGGACAACGTCCTGCACCATCCCGAGGCACAACAGCAGTACTATTTTGGCGTTATCATGAAGACAAATACTGTAAAAGGTGAATGTTATACTGGCATCATAGCGAATGATCTCACCCATGAGATTATTGAATTTAGTGCGGATTTGCCAGATGGTTATGGTGATTATAAGGAGCCAGAATAGGATATTGCTTCTGGTTCATTTTATGGTACTGATAACAAAGCGGTATAAAAACCTTGCTTTCCCTATTAATATCCAGTATGATATTTTTAAATACGAGATATGAAGTTGTTGTGTGTTTCATATTGATACAGTTATGTGTAACTGGGGAGGCGGTGATTCTATGAGGATGTACGATATTATCATGAAAAAGCGGAATGGCGGGGAACTTTCCACGGAGGAGATCAATTTCTTTGTGGAGGGCTACACAAAGGGGGAAATTCCTGATTATCAGGTGTCTGCCTTGATGATGGCTATTTATTTTCAGAAGATGACAAAGGCGGAGACCCATGCATTGACAATGGCTATGGCGCACAGCGGTGAATTGCTGGATTTGTCCGCGATTCAGGGCGTCAAGGTGGATAAGCACAGCACCGGCGGGGTGGGAGATAAGACTTCTCTGGCATTGACACCCATGGTTGCAGCCTGTGGCATTCCCGTGGCGAAGATGAGCGGCAGGGGGTTGGGGCACACCGGCGGAACCATTGATAAGCTGGAAAGCTTTTCGGGATTTCACACGGACATTTCCACGGAACAGTTTATTCAGAACGTGAATCGTATCGGCATTGCAATCATGGGACAGACCGCCGATCTGGCACCGGCGGATAAAAAGCTGTACGCCCTGCGGGATGTGACGGCTACAGTGGATAATCTGTCTCTGATTGCCAGCTCTATTATGAGCAAAAAGCTTGCGGCGGGAGCGGACGCAATCGTGTTGGATGTCAAGACAGGAAGCGGTGCGTTTATGAAGGCGGAGGCGGATGCCCGCAGTCTGGCGCAGGAGATGGTGGATATCGGAAAAGCGGCGGGAAAGCGCATGGTGGCCGTGATCTCTGATATGGATCAGCCCTTGGGACGGGCGGTCGGCAATGCGTTGGAGGTAAAGGAGGCAATTGCCACACTTAAGGGAGCGGGACCGGAAGATTTTACAGAGTTGTGCTTTACCCTGGGAAGCCAGATGTTGGTCGCCGGCGGAAAGGCGGCTCATGCGGAGGAAGCGAGGGCGATGTTGGAGCAGGTGATAACGGATGGCAGCGCCCTGACAAAACTTGCGCAATTTGTGGAGGCGCAAGGCGGAGACAGCACCGCGGTTCATCAGCCGGAAGATTTGCCATGCGCATCGATTATCAAGCCCATTCCCTCGCCGGTGAGCGGTTATGTGCAGCATATCGCCTGTGACGAGATAGGAATCTGCTCGTTGATTCTTGGAGGCGGGCGAGAGACCAAGGAGAGCGAGATTGACCTGTCGGTCGGTTTGGTTTTGGAGAAAAAAGTAGGCGATTATGTAAAGCAGGGGGAACCTTTGGCCTATCTTCATGGCAATTTTGAGGAGAAATGCCAGGCGGCGGAGGAATGTTTCCTACGGGCGTATACTTTCACCCAGGAGGCACCTGATATGTCAAAGCATACGTTGATTAAAGCCATCATTTAAGCAAAGCCGTTTTTCCCATAAATTCGCTTGGTTCTGAATAGTTGCTATTTTGCATATATTGTATCATGAAAAATGAGTCTAACCAGAAAAAATCAAAGTTATTGGAATCTTTACAGCTTCCCCGGGATGTTTGTCTCGGGGCGCTTCGGGTGACGCTTACCGGAAGTGCGGAGGCCTGGGTGGAGAATTACAGGGGGCTTTTGGAATACTCCGAACAGTCGATTCTGCTGCAGGGCAAAAACTGTCAGGTGTGTTTTGAGGGCACAGGGCTGACCATCGATTATTACACCAATGAAGATATGAAAATCAGCGGTTGTATACAGAATGTCCGATATTTGTAGAGCGGCGCGAGGGGAGGAGCAATAGGCATGCTTGAATTTTTAAAATATATTCGGGGATATCTGCGCATTCGTGTCTACGGATTTTCCCCGGAGCGTTTTATGAATCTTTGCAGCAACAAGGATATTTTGCTGTGGGATATTGAGCAGGCGGGGGACGGATACGTCATGTGTATCAGCCTGCGAAGCTTTTACAAGCTTAAAAATATCGCGCGCAAGACTGGAACAAGGGTAGTCATTCAGGAGAGATGTGGACTACCTTTTTTTGTGCCCATCATGCGGAAAAGATGGGTCTTCTTGGCGGGATTATTGATGGCGGTCATATTCTGGTATGTGTCCGGCTGGTTTGTCTGGGATATCTCTGTTACGGGAAATTATCAGATCACCACGGATCAGATGGAAGCTTTTTTGCAGGAGCAGAATATTCGGGAGGGGATGCGTAAGGATGATCTGAATATTGGGGAGCTGGAAAAGGAAATCCGCAGGAATTTTGCTCAGGTGACGTGGACTTCCATCAGACTTGACGGCACGAAGCTTTTGATTTCCGTCAAGGAGAACGACGCCCCTATCCTGCAATCAACAGATGGGGCGCAGGAGACAGAAGGGACGGATCTTGTGGCGGAGTTTGACGGCACGATTGTGTCTATGGTGGTGAGAAAGGGGGTTCCCCAGGTACGAATCGGGGATGTTGTGAAAGAGGGTACAGTGCTGGTGGACGGCAAAGTGCCGATTTATAACGAGGACGCAACCTTGAGGGAATATATTTTGACAGACGCGGATGCGGATATTGTCATAGAGCACACCATGAGTTTTCGTGCGACACTTCCCCTTGATTACATAGAGCGGGAATATACCGGCAGAGAGAAAAAGCAGACTTTTCTACGTGCGGGGGATGGATTTGAGGGGAAGCTTCCCAAGGAGAGGCCGTATTTGATGTATGACAGGGTGATGAAGCAAAGCAGACCAAGATTTTTTGAGAAGCTGAATATCCCTGTTTATTGGGGGTCTTACACCTACAGAGAGTATCAAAATGTGGAGCATGTATACACTTCCGAGGAGGCGGAAAGCATCCTGAATGAAAATTTATCTCTATTTCTTCAAACTTTAGAAGAAAAGGGGGTACAAATTATTGAAAAAGATGTTAAAATAGATACAAGTGGCAGTGAGCGGATTCTGCAGGGAGAATTCCTGGTGCAGGAACCCGCGGGCAAAAGGGCTGCCACAGACAGGGGAGAAGAGACCGTTGAGAAATGAGAGTTCAGGCGAAAAGCCCTTTTCCATGAACATTGAGATGCCCGCAGAGGATATGCAGAAAATATTTGGGATGCAGGATGCTTATCTGAGGCATCTGGAGCGTGACTTTCAGGTGGCTGTGGTGGATCGCAACGGGCATGTGGTGATTTCAGGAGACGAGGAGAATGTAAAGCGGGCGGCATCTGTGTTAAAGCAGTTGACGATTCTGTCAAACCGCGGAAATGATATCGAGGAACAGAGCGTGGATTATGCGATTGCCATGGGCAAGGAGGCGAATGAAGAGGCCATCACTGAGATTGACGGGGATTGTATCTGTCACACCATCACCGGCAAGCCTATCAAGCCCAAGACCTTGGGGCAGAAAAATTATGTGGATGCCATTCGGAACAATATGATTGTCTTTGGGTTAGGCCCTGCGGGAACAGGCAAGACTTATCTTGCAATGGCGATGGCGATCACCGCTTTTAAAAATGACGAGGTGAGTCGGATTATTCTCACAAGACCCGCGATTGAGGCGGGGGAGAAGCTGGGATTTTTGCCGGGGGATCTGCAGAGCAAGGTCGATCCCTATCTGCGCCCGCTGTATGACGCACTCTATCAGATTATGGGGGCAGAGAGTTTTGCCAAGAATATGGAGAAGGGGTTGATAGAGGTGGCGCCTTTGGCATATATGCGTGGGCGCACGCTGGACAATGCCTACATTATCTTGGATGAGGCGCAAAATACCACCCCGGCCCAGATGAAAATGTTCCTGACCCGTATAGGTTTTGGGTCTAAGGTGGTTGTCACGGGTGACTCCTCACAGAAGGACTTGCCGGCGGGAAGCAAATCGGGATTGGATATTGCCGCCAAGGTGTTAAATAAAATTGAAGGGATTGCTTTCTGTAATCTCACCAGCAAGGATGTGGTCAGACATCCTTTGGTACAGAAGATTGTGAAAGCTTATGAGGCTTATGAATCAAGAGAAAAGTTCAGGGGACGGGAAAGAAACGGTAAAAAGTGAAAACAGTATGACCATCAGGATGTTTTTGCTGGAAATTGGTTGTATGTTATTCGCGTCTCTTGGTATTTATCTGCTGGAATTCACTGGTTTGATAGAGCAGGAGAAGGATTATCTGCTGATGTATATTGTGTTTTCGGTGCTTGGAATTGCTGTCACTGGATTTAATCTGCGATATGCCGCGATTCGGGGGGAGCTGGACTATGACAATGGGGAGCATTTAGATCGATTCTGGCTCTGTTACATGGTGGGGGTGGTCGTGGCTTTTGTCTGTACCTTCCTGCCTGTAGCTGCGTGGCCTTTTTTGCCCATTTATGTATTGTTGGGATTATTTGGCAGTCTGGACACGGGGATATTGGGGGCTACCCTGCTTTTGTCCATTCCGGTATGTATGGCAGGAGCGGGGGCGGAAGTATTTGTCATGTATCTGATTAGCGGTGTGTTTGGCGTGACCATGTTTAAACGTCTGCAGGAGGGAGTTGACGGATTCAGGACAGGGATTCCTTTCTTTGTCTCCATGGGTGGTCTGTTGGTCTGTGAGACCGCGGGTACAGTGCTGGTGAGAAACGCCAAGCCGAGTTTTGAGTTATTTGTTTTGCCGGCCGCCAATTTGTTGGTTTCCGGAGTCCTTCTCGTGGGAATTATGAAATTCTTCTCGGAGAAGGTGATCTATCGTTACAGGGTGAATTATTTGGATTTGTATGACACGGAAAATGAGATTCTTACGGCGCTGAAGCAGGAGGACAAGGGGACATATATGAAGAGTGTCCACACGGTACATTTTGCTGAGAGGATCGCAAGGAAGCTTGAGATGAATGTGGAATCCCTGAAATGCGCGGGATATTATTATGGTATGGGTGAGAAGCTTGCCGAGCTGTTTGCGGCGTATCCCTTCCCCCCTGACGCGGTGATGATTTTGGAGGAATATCAGGACAAGGACAAGTCTGTGCGCCATAGAGAGACTGCGGTGCTTGTCATAACGGAAAAGGTCATCAGCACGATATTGCAGTTGCAGGGCGAGGGTGGCGATGTAAACTATGACGAGGTCATCGATGGGATTTTTGAGCAGTTTCGGGAGGAAGGAACTTTTATCCAATGTGATATTTCCATGAGAGAGATGGAGACGATACGAAAGATATTTAAGGAGGAAAAGCTCTACTATGACTTTTTACGTTGAGTTCGACGAGGATGTCAGCGCTGATTTTCCCTTTGATGCAAAGGAGCTTGTCGCTCAGGTAGCTCAGGCGGTGCTTGCGTCGGAGGGCTGTACCTACGAAGCCTGTGTCAATGTGCTTGTGACAGATAATGAAGGTATCCGTGAATTCAATCGTCAGTATCGGGATATTGACAGGGAGACAGATGTATTGTCTTTTCCCAATCTGGACTTTGAGAGGGCGGGAGAATTTGTCATTTCAGCTGAGCAGAGGGCTGACTATTTTGACCCGGACAGTGGGGAATTAGTCTTGGGAGATATTATTCTCTCAGCGGACAGGGTTAGGGAGCAGGCAGAGAGCTATGGACATAGCCTTAAGAGGGAATTTGCCTTTTTGGTGGCGCACAGTATGCTGCATTTATGCGGATATGATCACATGGAGGAGGCGGAGGCCGAGATTATGGAGCGCAAGCAGGAGGCCATACTTTCGGAGCTTGGAATTACCAGAGATTAAAAAGTGATGAGGAAGAACATATGAATCAAGTGGAAATCAGGAAGCGTCAGGTGGAGATAGGGTCTCATGTGCTGGAGATGGTCACGCTGTTGGTGTTAGGGCGCATTCTCGGGGATAATGGTATTGTATATATTGCTTTTTCTGTGGAGGCATTCCTGCTGTTCTGGACGTTGACCGGAGGTGAATTGCGGGAGGCGTTAGGCAAGATGCTTCGGGGAAAGAATGCAAGGGGGCAATACAGGAATGCGGCTATGCTGAAGAGAAATGGCCTTGTTTTGGGAGGTCTTACCGGAATCTTGGGAGGTGTGGCAATGTTTTTTTGCGCGGCGCCTCTGGGAGAGCGTTTGTTTGAGATTCCCTACTGTGTGGTGATGATTCGGATATTGGCGCCCGTGGTGGTTCTGCGCACCTTTTCTTTTATCCTTCTGGGGTATTTTCAGGGGGAGGGAACGGAGTTTCCCACCGTGATATCCTGTTTGATGAGGCAGATTTTGATTTTTGGATTTGCCCTGTTGTTTGCGGGGTTGTTGGAGAACTATGGACAGAAGGTCAGCGCTCTTTTGAAACAGAATGATTTCACGGCAATGTACGGTGGAATGGGAGTTGCGCTGGCGATTCTTGCGGCGGAGGCATTGGTGCTTTTGTTCCTGTTTCTGGTTTATCGGGGAAGCAGGAAGTTGGAGAAGAGAGGAAGCGGCGAAGGGGCACGGATTACAGATACCTTTGGCGGACAGATGAGTGCTTTGTATTCCAGTCTTTTCCCCATGATATTGATTGCGTTGTTTGAGCAGCTTTCCGTATGGATAGGTATGATATGTTACCGCCGAAATGTCACTTTGGAAGAAGGATTAAATGATTATGGTCTTTTCTTTGGCAGGTACGTCCCATTGATTGGGATTCTGCTGCTTCCCGCGTGTGCGCTGCTGTTGGAGAGCTGTTATAAGGTGGCGGGATATGTGCGCAAGGACGAGCAGCGTTTTGCGAGGGCGAATCTCTCAGGGGGTGTGCATATCGGTGTGATGCATGGGATGTTCTTTGGGGTGTTTGTAGCCATGCTTGCGCCCCAGTTGGCAGGAATTTGGGGTGAGAGCGGAGTGGGGCTTGTGACCCAGATGCTGCGCTTTGGTTCCTTTGTCATTCTCTTTACGATCTTAGGTTTCTATTTGTCAAAAATTTTGTTATTGTTGGGTGGCAAGTTCCAAGTTGTTGGGGTGTTGGCATTGACGGATCTGGTATTTGTGATCACGCTGATGGTATTTTTAAACAGTGGGATGGGGATCATGGCGCTGATCTATGCGGGGGTCATCTCCGGGGCGGTCTGCGTGGCTGCGGCGGGCGCATTGCTTTTTTATCAAACCCGCATCAATATTGATTGGCTTCAATGCGTGGTGATTCCTGCGGGAGTGGCCTGTGCCGTTGGACTGATCCTTATGTTTATCGGGAAGATTGCCACGCCTCATTTGGGAAATCTTGTGACTGTTTTGCTTTGCCTGGTTTTGGGTTTGATTTGCTATTGTGGCCTGCTGATCCTGTTGCGCAATTTCAGGGAACAGGAGTTGAACTACACGCCGGGCGGCAAGCTGATTCGCGTTTTGGGACAGATATTCAGGCTTTATTAGACCTCTATTGGTATAAATTTCAAAGATATAGCTGATACTTTATTTGGGAGCACGCTTTTGGTGCGCGGATGGGAGCGAAAATGAAAGTAATAAAAAGTATCAGCTTATTTTTTATATATCCGGTGACGATGCTTTTCTTGGGCTTCTGGGGAGGCGTGGAGGCTTCTCATTATTTTTATCCGGGGGGAAGCATCATACCGGACCCCCAAGCGATAGAGGGGGGGGATTTTCAGGGGGATGTGCAGAGAGCATCCGTGGAAAAAGCACAGAATCCCGTGGACAATCAGGAGACACCGGAGCTTTCGGATGTGATGGAGGAAAATGGTGAGAATCTGCAGGAGGCTTTGCCAGCCAGTTCAGGTGCAGAAAAATTGTCGGCATTGACGGAATACGTTCTGTTGGAGACGGATATTCTCAGGAATACTGAGGTGGAGACCGTCTGGAAACTGCCCAGTCAATATGTGGGGATGAACAGAGAACAATTCCTGGTCGCCATGGAGAATTATTCCAGCTATCCGCCGCTCTCAGAAAAAGAGAGAGGATTTGTGAATTCAGAGGTGTTGTCCTTTGCCAGAGACCGCGTGGTGGTTCGGATGAACTATCGTTATATACAACCAGGGGAGATCTTTTATTTGGCGGTGGAGGCCAATGAAGTGATTGTTTATTTGGAGGATAAGGAGACGGTTTATATCAATACCGGAATCCTGTTGGACACACTTCCGGAGGATCTTCAGATTGAGATCATGCAAATGCTGTATATGGAGGATGAGGGGAAGCTATACAGTTTTTTGGAAACCTATTCAAGTTAGAAACGGGACTTAGGGATGGATATAGAAACAAGGAGCAAATGATGGGATGGAACAGATGAAAATAGGTGTGATCGGCGGTGGGGCGTCCGGAATGATGGCTGCAATCGCGGCTGCGGGCAAGGGAAGCTCTGTGACGCTGATAGAGGGAGGCGGGCGAGTTGGGAAGAAATTACTTTCCACTGGAAATGGTAAATGTAATCTTGGCAATATGAAACTGTCCCCGGAGGAATATTATGGTGCTTCTAAGGAGTGGATAGCCTCTTGTTTGAAGCAGTTTGACACGGAGGACACCATACGGTTTTTTGAGGATGCAGGGTTATTGATCAAGGAGAGAAACGGATATCTTTACCCAAAAGCGGAGCAGGCGGCGGTGGTGTTGGACACGATGCGCATCAGGTTGGATGAGTTGGGGGTGCGGACAATCACAGACTGCAAGGTGGATGCCGTGAGAAAAGCTCTGAAGGGAGGGTTTGATGTCTGCGCGGGACAGGAATGCTTTCACTTTGACAAAGTGATTCTGGCATGTGGAAGCAAGGCCGCGCCGAAGACTGGGTCAGACGGGAGCGGCTACAAGCTGGCAAAGGATCTGGGGCATACAATCGTGCCGGTGGTGCCTGCGTTGGTGCAGCTTCGCTGCAGAGAGACTTATTTGAAGGAAGTGGCAGGCGTGCGGGCTGAGGCGGTGATTTTTGTGCCGGCTGGAGGGCAGGATGGTGCCAGGGCGCGGATCATCGAACGGGGAGAATTGCAGCTTACGGATTATGGCATCTCGGGAATTCCCGTATTTCAGTTGAGCAGACAGATGAATTATCTGATAAAATCACAGAGGGATTTGTCGGAGGTGGAGGTGGCTATTAATTTGCTGCCGGAATACACGGATCAGGATTTCAAGGCGTTCTGCGACAAGCGTAAATTTTTGCGGGACAGGCGGACAGTGGAGGAATTCTTCACGGGCATCCTCAACAAAAAGTTGATGCTTTTATTCATAAAGCTTGCAGGGCTAAAGAGAGATATTCCGGTTTCCGGGGCGGATGAGGCAAAGCTTGCAAAGGTATTTGCGCTGTGTCGGGACTGGCGGCTGCATGTGACAGGCAGTAATTCCTATGATAATGCTCAGGTGTGTGCAGGGGGCGTGGACACAAGGCAGGTGGGGTGCAACATGGAATCACTGTTGGTGCCCGGATTGTATTTTGCAGGGGAGATTTTGGATGTGGACGGCAGATGTGGAGGATATAATCTGCAGTGGGCATGGTGCAGCGGAACAATCGCCGGAAGCAGTGCAGCAGCATTTTAAGAATGCCGCTTAATAGTTACAGATATATAAAAAAGATCAGAGAACGAGGAAGATACATACATGCTGCAAATTAACCAGTTAAAGATAAATAGCGCGGAGGTTCATGCGGCCAAAGCACTTGGAACAGAAGGACTGCGAGCACTCTTGCGGACAAGGGTCGCAAAGCTTCTGAGGGTTTCGGAGAATGAGATTGGAAGGCTTGACATTCGGCGTGAGTCCATTGACGCGAGAAAGAAGCCAAATATATTCTATATTTACACAGTAGAGGTCTATCCAAAGAAGCAGGATAGCATTTTGCGCAAGCTCCAGTCCCGACAAGGGACACATTTAAAAAAACAAGGTTTCAATGAGGGGAGCATTACGGTCGGAGGTGTGCAGATTGCCATGGCGGAACCTGTGGAATATTGTTTTCCGCAATACGGCACAAAGAAATTACAACATCCCATAGTGATCGTCGGAACGGGGCCGGCGGGACTTTTTTGCGGATATTTTCTGGCGCTTCACGGATATCGACCTATTCTTTTGGAACGGGGAAAGTGCGTGGAGGAGCGGCAGGCGGATGTGGAGCGCTTTTGGGAGACGGGCAGGTTAGATATAGCCTCCAATGTGCAGTTTGGCGAGGGTGGCGCAGGTACCTTCTCTGACGGAAAATTAAATACATTGGTGAAGGATAAGGACGGGAGAGGTCTTGCGGTGTTACAGGTGTTTGTGGAGTGTGGCGCCAAGGATGAGATTCTATACGAGGCAAAACCCCATCTTGGAACAGATGTATTGTGTGGTGTAGTGAGATGTATGCGGAATAAAATAATTGCATGGGGCGGAGAGGTTCGCTTTGAGAGCCAGATGACTGATGTGGATATTCGGGATGGGAAGGTTTGCGGCGTGGAGGTCAATCATGATCAGTATCTGCCTTGTGACCGGCTTGTACTTGCCACGGGGCATAGTGCCAGAGATACTTTCGAGACACTCTGTCACAGACAGATTCCCATGGAGGCAAAATCCTTTGCGGTTGGGCTTCGGGTGGAACATCCCCAGGCATTGATCAATCAGAGCCAGTTTGGCGCTGCTGACGGGGGCGGGCTTGGAGCGGCGACCTACAAAGTGACTGCCAAGGCTGACAATGGCAGGGGTGTTTATTCTTTTTGTATGTGCCCCGGGGGATATGTGGTCAATGCCTCGTCGGAGGAGGGAAGGCTTGCGGTAAACGGTATGAGTTACAGTGGAAGAAAGGGTCAAAATGCCAATTCGGCGATTATTGTGTCGGTGACTCCGGAGGACTATGGCTCAGAGCATCCTTTGGCGGGGGTAGAGTTCCAAAGGCGGCTGGAGGAGCGTGCTTTTTCCCTTGCAGGGGGAAGGATTCCCATGCAGCGATATGGTGTTTTTAAAGTGTGTGTGGAACAGGGGAAGGCACAGGAGGAGTTAGAGCGTTCTGTGGAGGTTGACACAGGCATGTTTTTAGAGGATAATGCAGATTGTGAGATTGTTCCGGGGCACAAGGGGGAAAGCGCATGGGCTGATGTGAGTCAGATTTTGCCCAAGGCGTGCAATCAGGCGTTTGTGCAGGGAATGGAAAGCTTTGGACGACAGATTCGGGGATTTGACAGAGAGGATGTTATTTTATCGGGTGTGGAGAGCCGTACCTCCTCGCCGCTTCGGATTCCCAGGGATGAGACATTGCAGTCTATGGTGCGGGGGATTTATCCCTGTGGCGAGGGAGCGGGTTATGCGGGTGGAATCACCTCCGCGGCGATGGACGGGCTGAGGGTGGCGGAGCAGTTGGCATCGGAGTTCGCATCAAAAGGGGTGCAGAAATGAGGAATTATGTATAATAATATTTTGACGATAGGCCCTATTATCATACACGGTTATGGGCTGATGATTGTGATTGGTATCATGGTGGCGCTTTTTATCGGAGAGGCGAGGGCGAAGAGAAGGGGATTGGATCCGGACGAGATCTGGAATCTTACCATATGCTGCGCCATATTTGGATTTCTGGGGGCGAAACTTTTGTACTGTATCGTAGACCTGCGCAATGTTCTGGAGAATCCCATTGCCATCATAAAGTCAAACGGTTTCGTGGTGTATGGCGGAATTATTGCGGGGGTGCTTGCGGGATTTTTGTGGTGTAGGCTGCGCAGGCTTATGTTTTGGGATTATTTTGATATTGTCCTGCCCTCGGTGGCGGTGGCACAGGGCTTCGGGAGGCTTGGCTGTTTCCTGGCGGGTTGCTGTTATGGGCGGGAGACGGATTCCTTTCTGGGCATTGCTTTCCACAATTCAGATTTTGCACCAAATGATGTGAAATTGATTCCTACACAATTGATATCGGCGGCGGGGATGTTCCTGATTGCAGGGATTTTGTTCTGGTATGCAAGAAAGCCCGTGAAGCGGGGAACCGTGGGGTTTCTGTATTTGATTTTATACAGCATAGGGAGATTCGGGGTGGAATTCCTGCGCAATGACTACCGTGGGGAAATCGGTATTTTGTCCACATCCCAGTTTATCTCGCTTTTTATCATAGTGTTGGGAATTGTGGGATTTATCCTCAGAAAGCGGCAGGCTGACATGTTGCTTGTGCAGGGGAAAACTGAGGGGTGACGGCTGTGTCATCGGAAGCAGCTCGGGATATGCAGGTGAAATAGAAAGGAAACGGACAGATGAATAACCAGCGTGAACAACTCAAGAATAAAAAGCGGATTGTGGTAAAGATAGGTTCTTCTTCGCTTCAGCATGGAGAGACAGGGGATATGGATTATATTCGGATGGAGAAGCTGGTGCGGGAGCTGTGTGATATCCGCAATCAGGGGAAGGAGGTCATCCTTGTGACATCCGGCGCTATCGCCGCGGGCAAGAAGGCGGTACAGATCAAAGATATCCAGGCACAGACGGATGCGGAGACTTTGGCTATCAAGCAGGCATGCTCTGCGGTGGGACAGGCGCGTCTGATGACGGTTTATCAGAAGCTTTTTGCGGAATATAATCAGGTGGCAGCACAGATTCTTATGACCAAGAATACCATTGTGGACAGTCTGAATCGATATAATGCCCACAATACTTTCAGAGAGCTCTTAAATTTGGGTGTGATTCCCATTGTGAATGAAAATGACACGGTTGCCACTTATGAGATTGAGATCGGTGACAATGATACCTTGTCCGCGATTGTGGCTGCTTTGGTGGAGGCGGATTTATTGATTCTATTGTCAGATATTGACGGGCTCTATACAGATGACCCAAGGCAAAATCCTGAGGCAAAGTTTATTGCGCAGGTGGATGAATTGACAGAGGAGTTCATGAATATGGGGAAGGGGAGCACGGGCAGCGACGTGGGAACAGGCGGAATGAACACAAAGATGATCGCAGCGGAGATTGCCACCCGCTCCAATGTAAATATGGTGATCGCCAACAGCAAAGATATCGGGGTGCTGCATGAGATTATTGCGGGGGAGGAGCGGGGGACGCTTTTTGTCGCCCATGAGGATGACGGATTTGATCTGCCCAGCTTTGTGGAGCGGTTACATAAGGTGTAGAAGTCGATAGGAGGAATCTTTATGATAGTTTCTTTTGATTTGGACGACACCTTATTCATTGATGCAGAGGAATATGCTGCAGAGGAGAAGTTACGTTTCCCTTATTGTTATTTATACAAAGAGAGGCTGCGACTGGGGACGATTGGTTTGATGAACAAAATCACCGAGAACGGCATTGCCCTATGGATTTACACCACCTCCTTCCGCTCCGAGAGTTATATCAGGTCATTGTTCAGGCATTATGGGATAAAGCTGGACGGCGTAGTAAACGGGGCGAGGCATCAGAGGGAAGTCCAGGGAGATAAAAAGGAACCTATGCCTTCCAAATATCCTTCTAAGTATCGAATTGACCTGCATATAGATGATGATATTTCCGTTCTGCAAAATGGAAGGACTTATGGGTTTCGGGTATTTTTGATGAGAGGTGACAATCCCGAATGGGCGGAGGAAATATGGGCTGAAATTCAAAGACTTAAAGGTAAGGAAGATATGAGATAAGAAATATAGTAAGGAGGAAGAGAATGTTTCTTTTTGGAAATCGGGTGAAAAAGAATCAGGAGTTGGAAGAACTGGTTGCCAAAATCAATTCTAATGTGTCCAACAATTACAAGGACGCAGCGCAGGAGTATTTGAAAAAGTATGAGGCGCGGTTTCAGGAATTGTCAGATGAGGGTTCTATCAATGAGAGGCAGAGGGCATATTATGATTCTCTGTTGGCGGATTTTCGGGAGCAGATGAAAGGTTTCTATCACAAGGATCAGAAACCGTATTGGACATAGTGAGGGCATAATGTTGAATAAAAATGCGTATTCAACTATTGATTTGAGTGCGCGCCGCAGCGCGCAGATAGGTATAAGAATGAATATGGATGAGCGCATCAGGCGCATTAATGAATTGTATCATAAATCCCAGGCGGAGGGATTGACGGAGGAAGAGAAGGCGGAACAGGCGCAGCTTCGGAAGGAGTATGTGGCGAGTGTCAGGGGGAATCTCAAGGCACAGCTTGACAATATCAGCATTGAGCGACCGGATGGCACCATTGAGAAGCTGGGGAAGAAGCATGGGAAGCGACAAGCAGATGGAGATGGAACGTAAGATGATGGGAAGTTCGGAAAACGACATTTTTACAGAATCGGATGCGATGCTGCAGCAGAAAAAGACATTGCGCAAGAGGATATTACTGGCAAGGGACGCCATTGGTAAGCAGGAACGCAATCGGGCGGAGGTGCTCCTTACGGAGAGGATTCTGGGGCATCAGTGGTTTTACCTGTCGGATGTGGTGCTTGGTTTTGCGTGTTATGGAAGCGAAATCAATATTGATGAGATATTACTGGAAGCCCTGCGAAAAAGGAAGAGACTGTATTTGCCCAAGGTGGAAGGGGCGGAGATGAACTTTTACCGGGTGGATGATTTGTCTAAGCTGTCAGAGGGCTATAAAGGCATCAGGGAACCCGAGGGAGACACGGAAAGGTATGTGTATGCTCCGACAGAGCATAGGCGGGAGCTGATGCTTATGCCAGGGGTGGCATTTGACCCGTTTCGCAACCGTATGGGCTATGGGAAGGGATTTTATGATCGTTTTCTGTCCGACAAACCGGATTTACAGTTATGCACGATCGGTGTGGGTTTTGCCTGCCAGATGGTGGAGCAGGTTCCCCACGGGGAGCAGGATATTCGGCCTTATCAGGTGATTTGTGTGTAAGGAAAAGGGTAAAAAATTTTTTAAAATTTATTTTTGGTAAATTTATACTTGTATTTTTTGAAACAATATGTTAGATTATCTATATGAATTGAATCTTGCACATACACATTCTCTATTTCAAGTGCAATGAATCGCATATGCGATGTCTCGGCTTTTCGCCAATAATTCATGTAACTGATAATATAAATAGGCGGAAGGGCGACTTCCTCCTATTGCAACAGACAAAGGAGGTTATACTATGGTAGATCATGAAATGCTTTCGGCAATTGCGGACTTATTTGAGGAAAAATTGGAGAAAAAACTGGAGGAAAAACTGGAGGAAAAGCTGGAGGAAAAGCTGGATAAGAAGCTGGAGCCAATTTACAGAAGGCTTGATCGAATTGAGGCGGACGTGGCGGAGCTTAAGACAGCCGTAGCGGGACTTGAAGAGAGGACAGCGCGGTTAGAGAAGGATGTATCAGAGCTGAAGGAGACGACAGCAAGGATAGAGAAAGAGGTGGCGGGACTTAAGATAGCCGTAGCGGGACTTGAAGAGAGGACAGCTCGGTTAGAGATGGATGTAGTAGAGATGAAGGAGACAACATCAAGGTTGAATGAGGATATGAAACGTGTTAAGATAACACTGGAACATTCCGTGATACCCCGGCTTAACACCATTGAAGGATGTTATTTGGAGACGTCAAAAAGGTATTTGGAAAGCGCAGACCAAATTGACGAAATGTATGCAGATATTGATATTCTTAAATATACAGTCAGAAAACATAGTGAGAAGCTTCAAAGGGGAAGAAGGTTTCATAGGGCTGCAGGTAAGGGTAAAACAAATCTAGTGAAAGAGGATGAGAGTGTATGACAGATTTAGTGCAGATGGGACAAAAGGCGGAAGCGGCCAAATATTTATTACAAAAAACTACCACAGAGAAGAAAAATCAGGTGTTGCGCAGGGCGGCGGACTTATTGGTGGTAAGGCAGAATGAATTATTGTCAGCCAATGGAGAGGATATTGCAGCAGGTGAAGCGAATGGTATGCATCCGGGTATGTTGGACAGACTGCGTTTGACACAGGAGCGCATCAAGGCAATGGCAGAGGGGCTTCTCCAGATTGCAGAGCTGCCGGATTGTATTGGAGAGGTTTTAGAGCAGTTTGAGCGGCCAAATGGTTTACATATTGAGAAGCGGCGCGTACCCATTGGTGTGATTGGCATCATTTATGAGTCCCGCCCGAACGTGACGGCGGACGCGTTTGGATTGTGTTTTAAGACGGGCAATGCCGTGATTTTAAAAGGGGGAAGTGATGCGTTGCGTTCTAATGTAGCAATCACGAAAGTCTTGCAGGCGGCGCTTGGGGAGTGTGGCATTACAGAAGATGCCGTACAGCTTATTGCAGATACGGACCGCAGTGTGACAGCAGAATTTATGAAGCTGGACAGGTATGTGGATGTATTGATTCCCAGGGGCGGTGCGGGCTTGATTCGCAGTGTGGTGGAGAACAGTACCATTCCTGTGATTGAGACCGGAACAGGCAATTGCCATGTCTATGTAGACAAGGCGGCTGATTTGGATATGGCAGTGGAGATTATCTATAATGCCAAGACCCAGCGGATTGGTGTTTGCAATGCATGTGAGAGTCTGGTGATTCACGAGGCAGTGAAAGATGCTTTTCTGCCGAAGCTGGCGGAGCGACTGCGCACCAAGAATGTAGAGATGCGCGGAGATAAGGCTGTGTGTGAGATTTTGCCGGACTGTGTACCTGCCACGGAGGAGGATTATGGAAAAGAGTATTTGGACTATATTATTTCCATGAAAGTGGTGGGCAGTGTAGAAGAAGCGATTGCACATATCAATAAATATAATACAAAACATTCGGAGTGTATTGTCACGGCGGATGCCAAAGCAGCGGAGCAATTCTTAAATGAAGTGGATGCGGCTTGTGTGTACGTGAATGCCTCCACCCGGTTCACGGATGGCTTTGAATTCGGCTTTGGTGCGGAAATCGGTATCAGTACCCAGAAGCTTCATGCAAGAGGACCTATGGGTTTAAAAGAGTTGACTTCTTACAAATATACCGTGGAGGGCAGCGGACAGGTACGAGGTTGAGAATCAATCACAGGTTGAAATATTGGTTAGTGTACTACAGGATTTACCGGCAGGGCACAGCGGAAGGTGCAGCCGCCTCCCGGTGTGTCTGAAACGGTAATCTGCCCCTTGTGTGCTTCCACGATTTCCTTTGCAATGCAGAGACCGAGTCCAAAATGTTCTTTGGAATGATGGGCGCTGTCTATTCGATAAAAGCGCTCAAAAATTCTGTCTTTTTCATCATCTGAAATGCCAATTCCATCATCTGAAACCTGAAAGCAAATCTGTCGAATTCTTTTTTCATAATTCAGCGACAATTCAATATGCCCGTTTTCTTCGGTGTAGGAGACGGCATTTTGTATCAAGAGCTCCAATAGCTGACGAAGCTTGTCTGCATCGGCATAGATTTTGGGCAGTGGCTCGTCAGGCAGGGAGAGTGTGAGATGTCGTCCCTGAGCAAGTACATAATGTTCTATTTGTTCATAGAGGTTTAACAGGAAGGTGTCTGCTTCCAAAAGCGTGAATTGGAACAGAGAGTCGTTGGAGTGGTGGCGATTATGGCTGATGAAGCGGGAGCCTGTAGAGGCATTTTGTCTGTCCAGACGGGACAGAAGAAGCATTTCGTCCACCAATCGTCCCATGCGCAGGCTCTCCGTCTTTATCGTCTCCTCAAAATGGGGGGGCTGTGCGCTCACGGCGGACAGGATGACCGCCAGTGGTGTGCGCAGTTCATGGGAGGCACCAGCGATGAAGGAGAGCTGTTTCTCATGATTTTCCCGGATGGGTTTTAACATTCTGCCAGTGAAAAGGAAGGAGAAAAGGATTAAGAGCAGGCATCCTCCCACAGAGAGCAGAGTGATCATAATGCGTTGTTTCATAAGGAGGCTGTGCAAGGTGGTGTTTGGGGAGATGATGAGCAGTACCAGACTGCGGTTTTTCTTAAGAGCAAATGCCCTTTCCGACGCAGTCATCCCGTTGGTGGTGATATAACTGATTCCTATCTGGGCATTGTCAGGAAAGGAATATTTCTGTGATGAGGTAAACAAACAATCTTGTGTCATGCTTCCTAAAGCCGCCTGTGTGCTGTAGTCTTTGTAAGCGGCATTGGCAAGGGACTGGTATGCTGAGTGGGATTCCAGATGGTTAAAGGATAAGGGGGTGCCGTTATCCCACAGGAAAATCAAACAGTCATTATTCTGCTCCATGCGCAGGAGATACTGATAGGTTAAGACAGATTGTTGTTCCAGACTGCCCCTTAATGTATCAAAATTTTTTTGGAAAGTGCGTGTAGTTTCCTCCCTTGTGGCGTACTCTGTCATGGAGAGATAGAGGATGGTGAATACGGACAATATGGCAATGGTAATCAACGCACACAGGCCGGTGAGCTGTAGATGCAGGCGTTTAAACATGATTCTATTCTCCTTGCGCGGTGTCATCCATTCGGTAGCCAACGCCCCGAATGGTGGATATGGTGACAGTTGATTTTAGATTTTTCAGGCGCCTTCGCAGGAAAAAGATATAGTTGTCCAGATTACCGTCCTCCACCTCGCCGTCCGGTCCCCACACTTTGAGAAGGAGCTGTCCGCGGCTTAGGGCCTGTCCGCCATTGTTTAGGAAAATTTCCATAAGCGCGTTTTCTCTGCCGGAGAGTGTGAGGGTTCCGTCCGGGCCTTGCAGTTCCCGAAGCCGTGGGGAGAGGGACAGGTCACCATAGCACAGTCTCGGCTCTCTGTGGGCAGGGGACGCATTTAGGTGACTTCTGCGGGTGAGGCTTCGTATACGGGCGAGAAGTTCCTCCATCTCGAAGGGTTTTACCAGATAGTCGTCAGCTCCGGCATCCAACCCATCAACCCGGTCGGCGAGCGTCCCCAATGCAGTGAGCATCAGCACGGGGGTTAGATTCCCCTGTCCTCGCAGCTGTTTTAAGAGCTCCATGCCATTCAAGAGCGGCAGCATCCGATCAAGCAGGATTAAATCAGGTGCTCCCTCCTGACAATAATATAACGCATCCTCGCCGTTGTAGCAGGAATCTACCTGATAGCCTTCTTTTTCAAGAAAAAAGGAAATATTTTTATTTAAATTCCTGTCGTCCTCTACTAACAGAATCTTCATGTGATCATCCTCCAAAGAATGTGTCCTTGCAGTGTATTGATATATAGCATATCACAGTTTCCTCTAAAATGTCTCTAAAAATTAGAGCTAAAATTGACAGCTTTTAGAGATGATTTAGAGAAAGGGGATGTAGAGTATAAGGTATAGTCAAAGAGATAAGGAGGAGTAATGATGCAAAATAGAACGCAGAAAAAAATAAGGAGACTGCTTGCGGGTATGTTGGGAGCCGTACTGTTGCTTACAGGTTGTACCCAGTCACAGCAAAAACAGGCAGATGTGTCGCAGGCGGTCAATGAATCTGGCGCCCAAGGGGGAACTACTGTGAGCACCGGACCTGTCGCCAAGGGACGTTATGTGGAGCAGGAGATTCCCTGGGCGGAGAATCATGGCGGCAACATGCCGGTTGCCCTTCTGCCGAAGGCGGATGGACTTTATCTGTTGGATGCTTATTACACAGATGCAGAAGTAAAATTGGCGAGGGCGGATTTCTCGAACTCTTCCGAGATGCCGCAAATTTATAACATAGATTCCGCCACATTGCCTAAAGTTCTTCAAGATCGTATGAAGGCGGAGGATTATATCACGGATATGGTCATGGCAGAAAATGGTGCCAGAATGTATACAGTGTTCACGTTCTCCAAGACGGAGGAGCAGAGGCAATATTTCCATGATAAATATTTTATGGATGCCGAGGGAAATGAGGTGCCTTGGGATGGAGGAGGCTCTGTATCCAGAGAGGATATGGTTGTCTATACATATGGGTATGATGGCTGCTTTTATGTGTATAATCACAAGCGGGACGAAGAGGGAGGGGCTCTTTACCGCGTGAATGCGGCGGACGGAGAGACCAAGTATCTGATGGATCTGGATTTCTATGCGTGGAATATCAATGTGTTTGGCGGGAAATTGTTTGCGGGAAACGATGAGGGACTACATATTTATGACCTGACAACACTGCAGAAATTGGAGGAGGATACAGGGCTGACAGAGCTTGTAAAGGAGCGTCTTGGAGTTTCTAACGGAAACTATGCGACAGGGTTTCTGCTGTATCCGGGGGAGGATGAAAGCGTCTATGTGGCGACAGACAAGGGCTTATACCGACATATTCTCTATGGAAATGTGTCTGAACTCTTGATTGACGGGACACTTTGCAGTCTGGGAGATATCTCTAAACTTTTTACAGATATGTATGTGGAAGAGAACGAGAATGGAATGCCTGTATTTTATTTCCTCTATGACAATCTCAAGCTGATGCGTTTTTCCTACGACCCTGAGATGCCGTCCGTTCCAGAGAAGACGATTCATCTGTACAGCTTGAATGAAAATAGTGATGTCCGACTTGCAATTACGGCTTATCAGTCCTTGCATCCAGAAGTTTATGTACTTTATGAGGTTGGCATGAGCGGCGATGACGGCGTTACAAGAGAGGATGCTTTGAACAGCCTTGCCACGCGTATCGCGTCGGGAGAGGGACCGGATATTTTCCTGATGGATAATCTGCCCTTGCGGTCTTATGCAAACAAGGGAGTACTTATGGATTTGAGTGGACTCTATGGGGACTTAAAGAGCGAGCAGCAATATTTTGACAATATCGTGAGTGCGCTCTATACAGGTGAGAAACTCTACACCATTCCGATGTTGTTCCATGTGCCCATGCTTGCGGGGGATGCAAAGATTTTAAGTGGTATCACGGACGTGGAGAGCATGGTGAAGGCTATAGAGGACTATCGGATGCCAAAGAGTGGACTTCGGGCGGGACTTATAAGACCGGAGGCAACGCTGCAGTGCATGTCTTATACCCATAGCGGCAGCTGGCTGAAGCAGGATGGAAGTCTGGACAGGGAGGCGTTGACCGAGTTCCTCACAATATGCAAAAAGCTGTACGAGGCGGATCGGGCGGATATCTCTCAGGAGGACTTGGATTACCGTATGGATATCACTGAATATACCACGGATATTTTCAATTCTCATTATTTTGTCAGCAGGCAGATGGGAAGCATGGTAATGAACAGGCGCATTTTCGGGGATGCTTTTGCCATCGGCGATTTGGGCGGCGAAATCAAATATGAATTTAACTATTTTTACGCTGTTTTGAAACAGATTGAGGGGACGGACTATATGCTGCTGCCCGGAAGAGGGAATACCTGTATGCCCGAGGCGATGCTGGCAGTCAACGCGGCGACCACCGTTCCGGAGGAGGCATGTGCTTTTGTGAAATATATGTTGTCGGATTATTTGGAGGATACAGAGCTTTTGTCAGGGATTCCAATCAGCAGAGCTGTGTTGTTAGACATGGAGAAAAATCCGTTTATGGAAGAAAATGATCCTTGGGGGGCATATAGTTACCATAGTTTGGGAACGCCGGATGGTGAAATCTTCCAGACGGAAGTTGCGTGGCAGCAAGAGAATGTCTATGCTCAATATAATAAAATGCTGGACAGTATAGACAGCGTGAATTGTTGTGAGTATGAGCTTTTGAATGCCGTGCTGACAGGTGGGGCACCTGCATTGACCGGCGAGAAGACCATTGAGGAGACCGTGGATGAGATTGCCAAGAAAGTCCAGATTTATCTGGCGGAGTGACGGATTCAGAATTTATTCCTCAAACAGGAAATTCCTGTGGTTTCTCCTGCCAAGCCTCTTGGGAGTCAGCCTATTTGTGCTGATTCCCTTCGGGGATGTGGTGCGCCGTTCCTTTACCACAGCATTGTCAGGAGAGTTCTGCGGATGGGATAATTATGTCAGTGTATTTCGAAATCAGGCATTCCGATTGGCGGTAAAAAATACGCTGCGCTTTGTGGGGGTGTGTCTGCCAATCCTGTTGGTGGTGAGTCTGGTGATTGCCCTTGCCATGCAGTGGGTTCCTGTGTTGGAAAAGTGTAAGGCATGTTATCTGCTGCCCATGGCTATGCCTGCCGCCACAGTTGTTTTGGTATGGAAGCTGGTGTTTGCCAAGCAGGGATTTCTGAGTGGTTTATTGGGGGTGCAGTATGATTTCCTGGCGGGCGACAGAGCCTTCTGGGTACTGATTGCCACCTATGTCTGGAAAAATCTGGGATATACCGTTGTGCTTTGGCTGGCTGCCCTCAGGACGGTTCCCGTGGATATCAAGGAAGCAGCGCGGGTGGACGGAGCGGGGGCGGTCAGAATTTTCTTTCATATCACATTGCCTTATCTGAAGGGGGCTGCCTATACGATTGGTCTGCTTTCCTTCCTGAATACTTTCAAGGTATTTAGAGAGGTGTATCTGATCGCTGGTTCCTATCCGGGGGAGGAAATCTATCTGCTGCAGCATGTGTTCCACAATTGGTACACGAAACTCGACCTGGACAAGATGGCGGCAGGGGCGGTTCTTGCAGCGGCGGTACTGGGAGCAGTGGCTCTCTTTATGGGGAGGCTTTTGGAGGATGAGGATTAGAAAGCGTAAATGGAGAAAATGGATTGGGGCATTGTGCGCCGCGCTTCCTGTGGCGGTTCTGGGATTGCTGTTTTTTCTGCCCATAGGCATTCTGATGTCAGGTTCTATTGCGGACGCACTGGAATGGCAGGAGAGGCTGGGGCCTATGCTGAAAGAGGGGGAAGGGTTTATCGGTTGGCGATGGATACCGGATTATCCCACGGGGGAGCATTTTAAGCGGCTTTTATTCTATTCTCCCGGATTCCTGCATTTGTTCTGGAATTCCATATGGATGGTGGGGAGGATCCTAGCGGGACAATTGCTCATGGGGGTGCCTGCGGCATGGGCTTTCGCGGCATTTTCCTTTCGTGGAAGAAGGACTCTGTTCCAGCTATATATCATATTGATGCTTTTGCCTTTTCAGGTGACGATGTTGTCCAGATATCTGGTGCTTAGGGAGCTGCAGCTGCTAAACACAAGTTCTTCCGTGATACTGCCTGCGGTGTTCTCCACGTTTCCGGTGTTTCTGGTTTATCGGAGCTTTCGTGGGATTCCAAGGGAGCTTCTGGAGGCGGCGCGCATGGACGGGGCAGGAGAGCTTAGGATTTTCCTGCAGATTGGGCTGCCGCTGGCAAAGGGCGGATTGTTTGCCTGTTTTGTGTTAAGTTTCTTGGAGAGCTGGAATATGATGGAGGAGCCTCTTGCTTTTTTGAAGGATAAGACCCTGTGGCCATTGTCTTTGTATCTGCCGGAGATCAGTTTGGCACAAGCGGGTTTTGCGGCGGCAGCCTCCATGATTACCTTGACAGTGTCGCTCTTTGTATTCGGACTCTTTCGGGATTCGCTGGAACAGGGGATTGCTGCCAGCGGAATCAAGGCGTGAGAGAGATGGCAATAACATAATGGGAGTATGTATGAAAAAGGGTGTGTTAAGCGGATTTTTAATTTTTTTAGCATTTATGGCAGTATGTACCGTGATTGCCAAGGGTATCTATAAGGCCGGGCTTGCAAGAGTGAGTATCTGCCATCCTGAGAAGATGAGCATTTCCCATAGGATTCACGGCGTGGGAAGCATCGTGCCGGGACAGGAGTACGGGATTTATACGGCGGCGGGGCTTCGGGTTCAGGCGGTGTTTGTGCAGGCAGGAGAAAAGGTGGAGGCGGGGGCGCCTCTGTTTGCAGTGGACATGCAGGATTTACAGGAACAGATTCAGGAGGCGCAGGCACAGGCAGATTATTTGCAGGCGCAGATCAAGGATTTGGAAGGTACAGGAAAGGAACAGGGTCAGGCGAAGGAGATTCAGGCAGCCAGATTGCAGGCAGATTACGATCTTTTGGTGCATGAGCAGGATTTGTTGATCGAGGCATGTGAATTGGCTGAGGACAGCGCAAGGCTTCGCATGAAGGATGCGCAAAAGCAAGTGAAGGAGGGGACTGTGGAATCGGATTTGGAGGCGAAGCTCTTGAAGGTGGAATATGAGCGGGCACAGAATGCGACGGAGCAGGCGCGATTTCATAAGGAGGAGGTTCTGAGAGAGTGGAACCGAAGTCTGGAGGATGCACAGAGGAAGGCTTATGAGGAGGCGGCGCAGACGGTAAGGCTTCGGGGGGAGCTTGCGTCGGAAAAGTTGAAACTGGAACAGTTGAATACCCTCGAAGAAGCTCAGGGGATAGTCAGCACGGCAGAGGACAGTCTGATTCTGGGGAGCCTTTTGGAGATTGGGCAGCGTACGCCGGACGGGGCATGTATCTTCTACACAGCACTGGATGATGCAGGGGAGATCGAAGTACCCTTGGGGGAGGAGGATGCCGCCATGTTGTCCATGGGCGAAAGCGTGAACCTGCAATTCAAGACCGCCATCGGGGAGACAAAGAAGGAGACCGGCATCATCTCTTATATCGGGCAGGAGAATGGTCGGAAGCTTTTGCGGATAGAGACGGAGGCGACAGGGATGCTGCCGGGCCAGACTGTCAGTATGGACACGGTCTACAAGAGCGAAACCTACAGAATGGTGCTTCCGCTGGGCGCTTTGACGGAGGATAATACAGGGGTTAGTGTGGTGTACGTAGTGGAGCAGTGTGAGGGGATTTTGGGCACGGAGGAGAGAGTACGCAAGATTCCGGTTACGGTGTTGGAACGGAATGAGAGCTACGCGGCGGTAGAAAGCGTGGGACTTGATGAGAACAGTGAGGTGGTACGAAGCAGCAGTAAGGTGCTGCAGGAGGATGACGTGGTGAGGGTACAGTAACTGTTCAGCCTTATAATGGCAGTTAGTTAGGCATAAGTGACGGTTGGCATAGGTATATGTTCTAGCCGCGACACGTTCTCACTCCATGAAAAACGTAACGGACACATAGCGCACCAAAGTACGGTGCGCAAGTGCCGACGTTTTTCAAGGGTCGCTTGTAGAACATATATCTATGCCAACCTGTTCCAGTATGCTCAACTAACTGATATTGCTTTGCCACGTTCAGCTGATGGATGGGTATTGTTCCTATGAAGGCCTTTGAAAAACGTCGGCGCTTAGCGAGGTAATGAGCTGCATAGCAGCTCAACGAGCTTAGCGTCCGTTACGTTTTTCACAGAGCGAAAGCGTGCCTGAATAGGAATAATACTCATTCGTCAGCGTAACTTGATGAAAGGCTGAACTGTTACCGGTTAAGAATATTTTATGAATGTTGTCTTGGACATTCGGGGCATAGTGTGGTAAAATGGCTTTATTCCCAAAAAGGAAATTATAGCCAAGGAGGAGTATTTTTATGGCAAAGATTCGTACCAGATACGCACCCAGCCCCACAGGGCGCATGCATGTGGGCAATCTGCGTTCTGCATTATATGAATTTCTGATTGCAAAGCATGATGACGGCGTCTTTATGCTGCGCATTGAGGACACAGATCAGGAGCGTTTCGTGGAGGGGGCGACAGAGATTATTTACCGCACCTTGGAAAAGACAGGACTTGTCCATGACGAGGGACCGGACAAGGATGGCGGTGTGGGACCTTATGTGCAGAGCGAACGCATGAAGACAGGTATTTATATGAAATATGCCAAGGAGCTGATTGATAAGGGAGAGGCTTATTACTGCTTCTGTGACAAGGAGAGATTGGCAGGACTCAAGACGGAGGTTGTGGAGGGCAAGGAGATCAGCATCTATGACAAGCATTGTCTGTCGCTGTCAAAGGAAGAAGTGGAAGCGAATCTGGCAGCCGGAAAGCCCTTTGTCATCCGCCAAAATATCCCCAATGAGGGACAGACAACCTTTCATGATGAGCTTTATGGCGATATTACGGTGGAAAACGCGGAGCTGGATGATATGATTCTGATCAAGTCTGACGGCTATCCCACCTACAATTTTGCCAATGTGGTGGACGACCATACCATGAATATCACCCATGTGGTGAGGGGCAACGAGTATCTTTCCTCCTCACCGAAGTACCAGAGGCTTTATGATGCCTTCGGCTGGCAGAGCCCGGTGTATATCCATCTGCCGTTGATCACGGACGAGAATCATAAGAAGCTTTCTAAGCGAAGCGGACATTCCTCCTTTGAGGATTTGTTGGAGCAGGGATTTGTGACGGAGGCGGTGGTGAATTATATTGCCCTTCTCGGATGGAGCCCTGAGGAAAATCGGGAGATTTTCACACTGGAGGAGTTGATTCAGGAGTTTGACTATCACCGTATCAGCAAGTCTCCTGCGGTGTTTGATATCGTGAAGCTGCGTTGGATGAACGGTGAGTATATCAAGGCCATGGATTTTGATGTGTTTTACGAGATGGCGGAGCCGTATTTAAAGGATGTTTTGAAGAAAGATTTTGATTTAAAGAAAATTGCCAACATGGTAAAGACCCGCATCGAGGTGTTTCCGGACATTGCAGGGCACGTGGACTTTTTTGAGGAGATGCCGGAATATGATGTGGCAATGTATACCCACAAGAAGATGAAAACCAATTCCGAGACATCTCTGGAGGTTTTGCGGGAGGTGCTGCCGATATTGGAGTCACAGGAGGATTACAGTAATGACGGGCTGTATCAGGCTCTTGTGAAATATGCGGAGGAGAAGGGGGAGAAGAGCGGACAGGCTGTCAAAATCGGTTTTGTGATGTGGCCGATCCGCACGGCTGTCTCCGGTAAGCAGATGACCCCTGCCGGTGCTACCGAGATTATGGAGGTGCTGGGCAAGGAGGAGAGTCTGTGCCGCATCAGAAAAGGAATCTCCCTTTTGGAGGGTGCTGCGGGTGCAGCAGAGTAATCAGGCTTATCTTGCAAGCTTAAATTCGTCGCAGCTCGAAGCGGCGACACACGGAGAGGGGCCGGCCCTTGTATTGGCCGGCCCCGGCTCCGGCAAGACCACCGTCATTGTCAAACGAATTCTATATCTCATCAAGGAAATGCAAATCCCACCGGAAGAAATATTGGTTGTTACTTTTACAAAGGATGCCGCAATGTCCATGCAGCAGCGCTTCGCACAGCAGGACAAACAGGCGTACCCAGTGAATTTTGGCACGTTTCATTCCATCTTTTATCACATCATAATGGAAGCAGGTTATTCTCCTCACATCCTTTCCCAAACCCAGAAAAAAGGCATTATGACAGAAATTCTAAGGCAAGAGGCTGCAAAAACAGGGACATATTATGATTACGACGCCATCAAAGCCGAGGCGGATGATTTCCTGCGTGCGATTGGTTTCTATAAGAATACTCAGGATTTGGAGGCGGCGGAGAAGTTTCTCCCAACCCCCAAAAATTCTTCCCCAAATTCCCCTCAAAAAAATAATTTCATGGAGATTTTTGAATTGTATCAAAGGCAGTGTAGGATTCAGGGGGGATTGGACTTTGATGACATGTTGTATGAGTGCAGGCGGCTCCTTTTGGAGAATGAGGCAAAAAGGGAATATTGGCAAAAACGCTTTCGATATATCTTGATTGACGAATTTCAGGATATCAATCCCTTGCAGTACGAGGTGGTAAAGCTTCTGGGAGAACGGCACGGGAATCTGTTTGCGGTGGGGGATGACGATCAGGCCATCTACGGCTTTCGCGGGTCGAAACCTGCCTGTCTGAGACAGTATGCGACAGACCTTGGGGCAAACCAGATTATTTTGAA
>CAMWLG010000043.1 GCA_947175035.1 uncultured Lachnospiraceae bacterium
CCCTCAAATGAAATAAAAGGTGAGCCGCAAAGCGGCGACGGCTGCGTAGCAGACGTTTTTATGAATGTGAGGGCTGAACTGTTACTATATACATCATAGCACGAAGAGGGGGGATGAGATGGAAGAGTTGTATAAAGAAAACGCGGCTCTGGTGTATCATTTCCTGCTATCCAAGTGCAAGGACAAGGCTTTGGCGGAGGACTTGACACAGGAGACCTTCCTACAGGCCATCAAATCCATCAAAAGCTTCAACGGAGACTGTAAGATTTCCGTCTGGCTGTGTCAGATTGCGAAGCATCTATTGTACCAGCACTGGGCGAAGCGTAAAGAAAACGTCCCGCTGGAGGAAGAGGACTGGATGGTCTCCGATGGCACGGATGTCGAGCGTCAGATTCTCGCGAGGGAGGAGTTGTTGGACGTGCTGGGCAGGCTCCACCAATTGCCCGCCAATATGCGGGAGGTCGTGTATCTGCGTATTTCCGGCGATTTGTCCTTCAAGGAGATCGGTCAAATTATGGGAAAATCCGAGAATTGGGCAAGAGTGAATTTTTTCCGGGCAAAGGAACAGCTCAAAGGGAAAGGGGTGTAGTTATATGAGTCGAATCAGTTGTAATGTGACCAAAGATCTGTTGGCTTCTTATTTAGATAAAATCTGCTCCGAGGAATCGAGGGAGCTGGTGGAGGAGCATCTGCAGGAATGCCCTTCCTGCAGAGAATTCCTGAATCAATTGCAGGAACAGGATTTGGGCAAGAGTGTGCCCAAGCTAAATTATTTGAAAAAAGTCCGTTATTATATGAACGCAAGGTCAGTGCTTGGGATTGTGATATTGTTGGTGGTGATATCCATAGGCAAATTTACCGGCCGTTATTATGGCATTGGAGAAAATATCTATTATTATATGACAATGCCAATACTGATGTTGACCTATGCCTTCGTGATGGAGGGGGACAGGGAGAGAATTATTCCTGTCAAAGAAGAGTGGTTTGCTCCTGTTTTCTCACTCATGATAGCGGGAGCTGCGGTATTCGTGCCCTACAGGGCGATGAAACTTGTTGAGGAATTGTCGTCAGCTCCATTGAAATCCGGTACCTGGGAACTAAGTCATTTGGGACCGTATTTCTTTCGTCTGGCGCTGTTTGTTATCCTTGCATCCATTGCGCTGCTAGTGGTGTTGTTTGTGTTAAATAAGCGCAGAAAATGTGTGTTTCTGTTCAGCCAAAACCTTACATGGCTTAGCATGTATTTGGCCCTGTCATTTGAGGACTTTTTGCATAACATGTCAGAGCCGAGGACCGTGACGGAGGCGCTCATACGCAATATGGGCATTCTGGTGGGCGAATTCGCGGTGGTCACCTTGCTGCTGTTTGTGGCATATCGGATCAGTGGGCGAAAAGAGGCAGCGGGGAGTGTGTAACACTCCCCGCTGTTGTTCATGCTTCCTTGATTTTTCCCCAGTCAATGTTTTTAATTTTCTCAATTAATTCTTCCACAGATGAAGCTTCAACCGTTGTTTTTTTCACAACCTTCTCGTCGTCTTTGTTCTTTTTGTCTTCAGCTTTCTTATTCCTTGCTTCTTCGATCCGCTCTCTCTGTTTTTCTGTCATCTTTTCAAGATCGGCAAATATCGTCATCTTTCCGTCATCGCCAACCGAAACGTTGACACTCTTTAAAATAGATTCTTGATTCCCTTTACCAAAAGCCGAAGCATACCCTTCCTGCTCGCAAAGCTTCTTTGTCATTTGGAGAACCTTATCAATGGACTGCATTTTTTCTTTTGCATAGTTTTCATCAGAAAGCATTTTCTCCCATTCTTCGGCTGAAAAAATTACGGAATATTCTTTCGTGCTGCCTGTTGCAAGTGATTTGGGATCGCTTCCTTTCCCTGCCACATAAAAATCTATATTTCCATAGGTTTTACGTAATCTCTCCAACAGATTGTTTGTGGCAGCTGTTTTCTTTTCAGTCGCGGCATTGACAACGTTCATTGCCTTTGGCATCAATTTGTTAAACTCTGCCGCATTACTCGGGTCGCCCGGCTGATGATTGATGATTCTCATATTCATTTCCTCAACCTGTTTTGCAAGTTCAGGATCATTTGCTTTCAAAATGGAGTGGAAATCATCACCGGACACATTCCCTTCGACTTTCTTATATGTTCCCTCTAACTGAACTACCTGCTCGTCAAACTCTGCCTGTTTTGCCTCTCTTGCCGCGATCTCTTCCTCCGACAATTCCCTGCACAGATAACCTTTTTGGCTTTCTATGAGTTTTGCCATACCATCGCCGGAAAACTGCACAATCACATTGTCACCATATTGAGAAGAAATTTCTTTCATTGCCTGCAGGGTTTCTTCCCGCGACATTTTATCCATCACCTTGTTTCCCGCGGCATCTCTCGTGTTAAATTCATACCGCACTAAAGTGTCTTTGCCGCCTGCCCCGGAACCATATTGCTTTACTTTCTCCGTACCCTTGTAAAATTGGCTGTAGTTACTGATAATCACTGACATAGTTTTTCCTCCTTGAAAAATATTTGAACTCCGTTTCATAGACATAGTTACCCTTATAGTATATATCGGTACTCCTCTGCAAAAGGATAACCTTTCCAAATAATATAATGTATAAGCTACATATGATCTGGCTGCTCTGACAAGACAAGCGGCTCAAATTTTGTAAAATCTATCGATAGGTCTTTTACCGTTTTCGAAGGTATGGTATCTTGGAAAGAGTAAATCTCGGGCACCCATCCGTCTTCCATATGGTATACCGACACAACCTTCTTCTGGGGGTCAACAATCCAGTATTCCTGAACCCCCGCCTTCTCGTATGCCGCAACCTTCCGTTTATAGTCCATTGTACGGCTGGACGGGGACACGATCTCTATCGCCCAGTCCACGGCGCCGTGGACGCCATCCGTCTGCAGCCGCTCCCGGCTGCACATTACCAACAAATCCGGTTCCACGTAGTTCCTGTCATCATTCATCAGATAGACCGCAAAGGGTGCGAGGATTGGCTTGCATTTCCCGTGCTTGCTGAGAATGTGATTTGCAATCTCCAAATGCATCCACCCCAAAAGCTCTTGATGGATAAAAACAGGTGTCGCCATCATGAACATTTCACCGTCCAGAAGCTCCGCGCGCACACCATCCGGCAATGCCAGAATGTCCGCTACCGTGTACGTTTTCTTCGCCATGTGTTTTCCTCCTAAAATTTCCATAAAATCCAATTTTCTTGCTTCCATAAATTTGCCTCCCTTTTGTCTTTTGGCGGCAGAGAAAGAAGCCTCTTGGGCGCATCTCTGCCAGTGTTAATTGGTGTCTGAGTAATGTGGCAGAAATGCCGGAATGTGCGAAAGCACGTTTCGTAAGATTACTCTTGATAGATTTTATTATATCAAAAATAATTGGCACGTGCAACTATTTTTTCATTTTCTATTGACATTTTATATTATATGTCATATAGTATATCCACGAACAATATTATACGGCATATAATATTATAAAAAATAAAGGGGTGGTGAGATGGTATTTAATACAGGCGCAGCCCTTTTGGATGCCATTGTGCTGGCCGTGGTGTCCAAGGAGCCGGAGGGAACCTATGGGTACAGGATCACGCAGGACGTCCGACGGGTGATAGAACTGTCTGAGTCCACTCTGTACCCGGTGCTTCGCAGGCTGCAAAAGGACGAATGTCTTGAAGTGTATGATATGGAATGCGCGGGACGCAACCGGCGATACTACAAGGTGACAGCCAGAGGCTGGGCGCAGCTTCAGCTCTATGAGAGCGAGTGGCGGCAATATGCGGAGAAGGTCACGGGACTCTTTGAGGGCAGGGTAATTCGAGGGAACCAACCATCAGATGAACAGAGAGGAAAGAATGAGAGGGATTGATTATGAGTAGAACAGAATTTATGCGGCAGCTGGAGAGCCTGCTTCAAAATATTTCCCCCACGGAGCGGGAGGAGGCCTTACAATACTATAATGATTATTTTGATGACGCGGGTCCCGAGAATGAGCAGGATGTGTTGGACGCATTGGGCAATCCTGCCAGGGTGGCAGAGAGCATCAAGCGAGACCAGACCATCAACGGGACAGTCGGAAATTCCGTGAAACATCCAATAGTGAAGCAGTCGGATTCCCGGAGCGGGCAGGGGGGACAGAGTGATTCGGGTAAGAGTAAGACGGAGGAGACGCCCACTTGGCAGATTGTTCTGTGGATTGTTTTGGGCATTGTACTCTCTCCGGTTGCTGTGAGTTTGCTCACTGGATTGGTGAGTGCCTTGTTCGGGCTTATCGTGGCATGGTTTTCCTTGATTCTCGGATTTGGCCTGGCGGCAGTCGTGTTAGTTGCGCTTCTGTTTATATTGGGGGCGATAGGTGCTGCCAATCTGATTCATGCGCCCCTTGCGGGAGTAGGGCTCATCGGGGGAGGACTGATCTGTGGCGGCATTGGTGTTTTATTCATGATGTTGACGGTTGCGCTGGCGGGAATTGTCACACCGGCGATTTTCAAAGGTATAGGGCAGCTTTGGCGTTTTCTCAAGGGCAAGATGAATAAGGAGGTAATCGCATGAAAAAGTTTATGAGAAACTGTGCCATACTGGCAGGAGTAATGATTGTGTTGGGATTTGTCATGGCACTGACGGCAGCGGCTATCAAAGGACCTTCCGTGATTGCGGGTGTGAAAGATTCTGTTGTCGATTGGAAGGATTCGGTTCCCTGGGGGGAATTAGGAGATGATATTCTGTCCGGACTGGAAGGATTGGACAGCGGCATCAGGTATGAGATTGGGGATGATGTTGTGTTTGACAGCAAATATAGTGTTTTGAATGGAAACTCCAATCAAAGCTTTTCTGTGGACAGCGTGAAAAACCTGGAAGTGGAAATGGGAGCATGCGAGTTTATCTTGGAGGAATCTGAGGATGAGGAGTTTTATGTGGAAGCGGTAAATGCTGGCAAGTATCAGGGCTATGTCAGTGGCAACACCCTCCATTTGAGAGGGATGTCCAAGACCAGCATCAAGAATGGGGATAAAGGCTGTGTCATCCGTCTCTATATCCCGGCGGATCATGAGTTTGACAAAATCGAATTTGCGCTGGGGGCGGGCCAGATCAGCTCTGAGACTGGTTTGCAGGTTGGGAAATTGGAGATTGAGCTGGGAGCGGGTCAAATCACCTTGGACTCCGTCACGGCGAATACTTTGGATGCCGAGGTCGGGATGGGTTCCCTCGAGTTTGCGGGAGATATCAGGAAAAAGGCGGAAGTTGAGTGTGCCATGGGCAGCATCCAATTGGAACTTGCCGGCAAGGAGACAGATTTTGACTACAAGGTGGAGGTGGCAGCAGGTGAGATCAGTATCGGAGACAGCTCCTATGCCGGCATTGCAGGCGAGAAATACATTGACAACAGTGCCGACAAGGAGATTGATATAGAGTGCGCCATGGGCAGTATTGACATTTCATTCGAGTGATTTCTGTGCTGTTACATTTCTTCATCAAGCTGCACAAATAGTCCCGATTTCTTAAGTGCGGGGCGCAGCGCCAGATAGAATGCGGAGGCTGCCACCATTGCCACGACAGCGTTTACGAAGGTGGTGACGGCTCCCATTTTGGACAGGGCCAGTGAGATGTCCTGCGGCACTCCCAAAAGGTACGTTTTGTAGAAATATCCCACCAAAGGGTCTGCAATAATGTTAAAACCCATGCCGCACACGCTGGCAAGAATCGTCACCCCAGTCACGTACTTCGGGGAATGGGTGCGGCTTAACTTGAAGATTTTATGTCCGACAAATCCCACAATCAGTCCGATACATAATTTTAACAAGAAGGTTTTGGGGGCGCTGGTCACATAGGAGGTGGTCAGATCGCCGATGGTCATGCCGATCGCTCCGGCAAGACCGCCCCAATAGCCCCCCAACAGCAGGGCGGCAAGCACACAGAATACATTTCCAAAGTGAAATGATGTTTTCTCCGGCCCCACAGGGATATCGATTTTAAAAAAGGCAAATCCAATATAGCATAATGCCGCCAGAAGCCCTGCCTGCGCCAGACGCTTAATATGATCCTCCCGGGAGGGTGCGTCCCCTATCAACGCCTTATATAATCCACGAAAGGTGAGCATCACCGCCACAAAGAGCAAAATGAGGGAGTAGGAATAGGGCCGCTCCAGAGCCAGTTTTTGTTCGGCAAGAATACCTTCCTGTCTGGATGCCAGATAGCTGCTATGGTAGGTATACACGGTCAAGGCGGTGCTCCCGATCAACAAAATCGCCCCAACAGCCAGCAGCCCGTAACTTTTCTTCTTGTCTACGTTCTCTTTATTAGATCTTTCCAAACTTTTTTCCATAATAACATTTCCTCCATTCGCAATTACCTTTTACTTGCCCTAGTATATCTGGAAACTGGATTGGCTAAAAGGGCCAGAATACATATTTTTTACCATGCCACACATAATTCTTGAAAAAGAAGGGAAAGTACGTTATGATAAAGTAGTTGTAATAAATTGGAAATATTAGCAGCAAGAAAATAGAACAAGCTTTCAGAGCCGTCAAATCGGCAGAATGAGGGAAAAATGTTTTTACGGAAGAACCGTTTTATTTTTGTATTTGCAGTTTTGATGTTTCTTCTTGCGGGACTTGCCATCAGGATTGCGCTCCCCAACGCGGTGTATCAATACGAGGGGGGACATGTATTTACCGAGGGGGAAGCTTCTGACGGGACTGTGGTATATGAGGGGATTGCCCTGCCTCCCGGAGTGTATCATGTGGCGCTTGATTTTACGACTGACACGGACTTGGCGGCGCTTTGCACCGTGCGGGATGGAACCGTGATCCGGGGAGGGCTGCGCACCAACGGGGAGCATCTGTACGCGGGAAATCATCAGACGGATTTTCACATGTGGCTTTATGAGGGGACTGAAAACATGCAGATAGTGGTCTCCTACGGCGGAAAAGGGCAGTTGGAGACCGGCGGCCTTACGATTCGGGAGACCGATCAGCTTTGGGTGAGCCTTATGGTGGTGCTGCTTGGTGTGGCAGCGCTTACTTTGTCCATTCTTTACTTCTGGGAATGTGCCAGGGCGCACAGGGTGGAGCTTCCAAAGAAACAGGTTTTCTTTTTTGTGACCTTGATCGGTGTACTGGCGTCCATTCCCTGCCTGTATGATTCGTTGTTGGGAGGCGCGGACTTAACCTATCATTTACAGAGGATTGAGGGCTGTAAGGATGGTATTTTGAGCGGGCAGTTTCCCGTGAGGCTGGAGCCGGAATGGGTGTACGGACACGGCTATGCCAATGCGATTTTTTATTGCAATGCCCTGTTATACCTGCCGGCGCTCCTGCGTCTGGCGGGCTTTACCGTCATGGCCAGCTATCAGGTTTACTGTGTGATCCTGAGTTTTGCGACGGCATGGATTGCATGGTATTGTTTTGGCAAAATTTTTATAGATGACAACATAGGACTGGTGTGCAGCGCGTTGTACACACTTTCTATTTTCAGAGAGTATAAGCTGTACAGCTGTGGCGCGGTGGGGGAAGGCAGCGCCTATACCTTTCTTCCTCTTGTGTTGTACGGACTGTACCTCGCATTCACAAAAGATCCGAAGGACAAGTCATATAAGACCACATGGCTGCCCATCGCATTGGGGTATGCGGGATTGATTCAAACCCATGTGCTGACCTGTGAGATCACGGCATTGGTCACCATTGTGATCTGTCTGATATATATTCGGAGAATTTTTGTCCTGAATACATTTCTGGAGCTCGCCAAGGGTGTGGCGGGGGCGTTGGGGCTGAGTATGTGGTATCTGATTCCTTTCTTGGATTACTATATAACCCAGGATGTGCACATCAAGCATGTGTCGGCGCGAACCATTCAGGAGCGGGGGCTGTATGTGACACAGCTTTTGACTGGACGGCAGAGTGAAAGTTACGATGCAATCGGGATTGGGCCAGTGTTGGTGCTGGGGCTTTGCGTGTTTCTGGTGATTGCGGCAGGCGGCTTCCTGCGCGGACAGCGGGAGAAGTTTGTGAGGTTTTCCGTCATGTCGGCGATACTGGGGCTGGGGCTGATGATTATGAGCTTGAGATTCTTTCCCTGGGACGCGATTCAGAATCTGAACGGTCTGAGCGCGTCTTTGGTCAGCAGTCTGCAGTTTCCCAATCGCTTCCTCGGGTGGGGAACAGCATTTCTGGTGGCTGTGTATGGATTTGTGTTGTGGTATCTGCGAACTTGGAAGAAAATACTGTTTCGCGCCGGAATCGCGGTGGCGGTGGCGGGCATCGCGGTGACAGGGCTATATCAGGTGAGTGTTGATATGAAGGAACAGGATACTTTCCAGTTATACAATGAGGAGGGTATGGGCTTTGGATATATCTCCGGGGCGGAATATCTGATTCAAGGTACGGATGAGAGTCTTCTGACCTTTCGGGGTGCGGGCCCCGGGGAGGGGGTAAGCCTGAATTCTTATCAGAAAAAGTATCTGCAGGTGGATATGAGCTGTGTCAAGGAGGGATCCGGGGCGGGATATGTGGATCTGCCCATGCTGTTCTACAAGGGGTATCGGGCATTTGAGAAAGAGACCGGCGCCGGGCTGGAGCTTCAGGACGGATGGAACCATGTGGTGAGGGTGGTGCTGCCGGAAGGGTTTGCCGGAGAAGTGCGTGTATGTTTTGTAAGCCCCTTTTATTGGAGAATCGGGGAGTTTGTCACTCTGCTGGTCATTGTTTATATGATCGTGTTCTTTTGGCCGAAAAAATCTATTAATACGGGAGTAAAATATGAAAAAAGAGTTCAGCAATAAAATTTATTTTGGATATCTCGTGATCCTTTGCGTGGCGATGTTCCCGTTGACCTGCGGATACATTATGAATGGGGGGATCATCCGGGAATGGCTTGTGCGGTTGGAGGAGCTTTCTGCGGCGACAAACGCAGGCGCTTTGCTCTTTCCCTCCGAGGGGGCGATTCTATCCGGTGGAGGACAGCTTCGGGCGATGAATTCCAATCTGTGGTTCCTTTTTCCGGCGCTGCTTGTCAGGTGGACAGGCAAAATGGTGGTTGGATGGGAATGTTACATGATTCTCATGCAGATCGGCACATTATTTACGGCGATTCTTATGTTCCACAGACTGTTCGAGGGAAAAACCTCCAAGTATCCGGCGTTTTTTGGTGTGCTTCTCTACATGAGCTGTCCCTATCGCATCTATCTCTGCTATGATTTGGCGGATATGTCGCAGGTCGCGGTCTGGGCGCTCCTGCCATTGTATATTTGGGCGGTTCTTGGAATCGTGAGAAATCATAAAATGTCTCAAAAAAATATAGTCAATCTTGTGATAGCAGCGCTCTCATTAGCGGGGATCGGATACGCGAATCTGCTGCAGATGTTGGTGGTGGCAGGATTTACCCTGCTTGTGGCGCTGTGTTCGGGGAGTATATTTCTATTGCTTCCCTTTGCGGTGGGAAGCGCGTTGACATTGCCATGCCTGCTTCGGCTGTATTACTATCTCTTCCGTGGGGCTTATGAAAATCTCGGGATTCCGGTACAGTCCATTATGGGGAGCGGATATGATGTCGGAGAGTTTTTCAGCGTTTTTGTCTATCGGGAGGGACACCCGGGGTTCGGGCTTGGCATGATGTTATGTCTGTTGACCGGACTTTGGCTGATGTTTGTAAAGGGACAAAGACTCTTGGGGGACATGCCGGTTTCCTCCCCGCGAAGGTGTTGTGCCTGTTTTATAGTGCTGGCGGCGGTATGGCTATTTATGTCCCTTCAATATTTCCCTTGGGAGTATGTGCAGCGTCTGGGGCAGTGGGCATTGAAGCTGGTGTCATTGTTGGAGACGCCGGGCATCTTTTTTGGAATGGCGCAGATCGCCCTGTGCGTGCCCGGGGCATGGGCAATGGAGCGGTTGGAGAAAACGGAGGACAAAGGCGTTTTCATCGGGATGGCCGTGCTGGTGATCACTGCCTGTCTGGGAGTCTGTGTCTATCAATGCAATATGCTGACTTATACGCGTATGCCTTTGTAGTTTGCGTGGCAGTGTGATGAGCCGAGAGAGGATAAATGTATGTTTTTACAAAGAGTTATGGCATTAAAGCTGTGGAAACGCCGCGCTGTGAGAGTGCTTGCGGTGATAACAATTCTTTTGTTATTGCCCTGCATTGTCAAGGTGATTCAACCTGACAAGATCTATCAGTGTGATGATGGTTATGTGTTTGAGGAAGGCGTGCCCACAGAGGATACCATTGTATATGAGAATATCGCGTTGAAGCCCGGCGTGTACTGCGTGGAGCTCTATTATGACGCCGAATACGGGGGGACAGGCCCCGTTGCTTACACCACGATGACTGACGGATCGGTGATCACGGGGGGACTTTGTACCAACGGGGAACATCTCTATGGGGGTGCGGATCAAACCAGTTATCATCTGTGGCTTTATGAGAGCACGGATGGTATGCAGATGCGGGTCAGCTTCGGAGGGGAGGGCGGCTTTCAACTCCTGGGCTACAGGATCACGGAGACCAATCAGCTTTGGAGCATGTTGATCACCATCATATTATTTGTGTTTCTTTTACTGTTGTGCGCATTCACATATCATTACTACAACAGGGAATATCCGGTCGCCGAGGAGAAAAGATCTGCTTTTTTCTTCGTGATGCTGATTGGATTTCTCGCCTCGCTCCCCTATCTGTACAGGGGGAATTTCCCCGGCATTGACATCACTTATCATATGCTGAGAATCGAGGGGGTGAAGGATGGCCTGCTCGGGGGGCAGTTCCCGGTGCGGATTGAGCCGGAGTGGGTCTATGGGCACGGCTATGCCGCGGCGGTGTTCTACTGTAACAGTCTGTTATATTTCCCGGCGATACTGCGGCTTTTGGGCTTTCCTGTGTCCGTGGCCTACAATGTGTATTGTATTGCGCTCACTATCACGACGGCGGCGGTCGCCTATTATTGTTTTCGCAGAATCTTTCAAAATACAGAGATTGGGCTGCTTAGCAGCGCATTGTATACCTTGTCCACGTTCCGGCTCTACAAGCTGGTCAATACCTGCGCCGTGGGAGAGGGCAGCGCCGTGACCTTTATGCCATTGATTTTATACGGAATGTACCGCGTGTTCACGGAGGATCCCAAAAGTCAAAAGTATAAGACTGCCTGGGTGCCCATAGCCATCGGTTACGCGGGGCTCATACAGACCCATGTGCTGACCTGTGAGATTACAGCGTTTCTCACGATTTTGATATGTCTGGTATTCGTTAGGAAAATATTCTGCTGGAATACCTTTCTGGAATTGGCGAAGGGAGCGCTTGCGGCTTTGGGGCTGAGCCTGTGGTTCCTGGTGCCCTTTTTGGATTATTATCTGACGCAAAATGTTCATATCAAGAATCTGTCTGCCCGCACGATACAGCGCACGGGCATGACGCCGGCCCATCTGGCTTTTCATTTTTGGCGAAATGGGATCTACACGCCCAATGGGGAGACCGGCGTATATCAGACACATCCCGTGGGGGTGGGGCTTGTGCTGATTGTGGGACTGGGGCTTTTCGCCGCTCTTTGGTTTGGAGGGGCGCTTCGCAGGACGGATAAAAATATTTCCCGTCTTGCGGTTGTTTCTGCGCTTTTTGGGGGGCTTCTGTTGTTTATGAGCACCAATACGTTCCCATGGGATGCGATCAGCGGGATTTGCTCTTTGACGGCCACCTTGGTCAGCAGTTTGGAATTTACCCACCGCGTGTTGGGCTGGGGGACTTTGTTTTTGGTGACAGTCTGCGGATTTTGTTTATGGTATTTAAGACGGGAGGGCAAGTGGCCTTATCTGATGGCGGTGGCGGTGGTCATCGGCTGCGTGACCACTTCAAGCCTGTATCTGATGGATTTTGTGAGATCGGAAGACGATATGCTCACCCTATACAATGAGGAGGGGATGGGTTTTGGATTTATCTCCGATGGCGAATATTTGTTGGAGGGGACGAAGGCCGGGAAGCTTACCTTTGAGAAGAGAGCAATAGCTGGCGCAGGGGTCTCCGTGAGTGAATATGCCAAAAAGTATTTGAATGTAAAGATGAGCTGCGTGAATGCCGGTGGCGAGGAGGGCTATGTGGAGGTACCCTTGCTCTTTTACAAGGGATATCGGGCTTTCGACGGTGCGGGCGACAGACTGGAAGTCTGCGCGGGCGACAATCACGTGGTGCGGGTAATATTGCCGGAGGGGTTTGAGGGCACTGTGGAAGTGAAGTTTGTAAGCCCCCTCTATTGGAGAATCAGCGAGGTGGTCAGCATATTGACTGTCCTTTTATTTGCATTATGGATTTGGAAAAGACAAAGGAGGGCAGAGGTATGCTGAGGGGAAGGCAGAAACATTTTTATCTATTGCTTGCCTTGGAGCTGCTGGCAATGCTTGCGACGTTTGCAGGATGCTTTCGAAGGACACAGTTGGTCTGCGAGATTCCGGGGGCGGAGGTGGCATCGGCGGTGGTGCCCACGGACAATGGTCTAAGATATCAGGGAATCCCCGTGGAATTGCGCCCCGGGGTCTATCAGGTGCGGGTGAACAGTCATCCTGTGGAGGGACAGTCTCTCTATGTGGAGGTGCTGTGTGATGACGGGGGATTCAAGGCGCTTCAGGGGAACGGAGTGATTGTTTTTCCGGAGCAAAGAGAAATTGATTTTGAGGTGTATGTGACAGGGCGGATTTCCAGGGCATATGTGCGATGTGATATCACCGGCGGCGGTGCGGAGCTGGTGGATTCCATCAGTCTTTACAGAACCAGGCTTGGCGGCTATATGTTATTGTTCCTGATGCTTGTGGGTTTTGCAGTGTTGGACGGAATGATACTATGGCGCAGGGCGATTCTGGACGGCAAGGTGGGGAAGGAGCAGCAGATTGTGTTCTGGGGGCTTGCCGGGACTGTGCTGTTGGTTTATTTCCCCTATCTGACTGAATATTTTTATGGCGGCGCGGACACTTTTTTCCATGTCACCCGCATCGAGGCGCTCAAGGAAAGTCTGCTGAACGGCTGCCTCCTTCCGGTTAGGGTGCAGGACTACTGGGTATTTGGACACGGATACGCAGTCTCGCTGTTTTATGGGGATTTCTTTCTGATCATTCCAGCGCTGCTTCGGATGATAGGCTTTCCACTGTCTTTTGCGTACAAGGCATTTATGCTGCTCATTGTCGTCGCGACAGTACTCATAGCATATTTATCGTTGAAAAAGTGCGTGAAGGACTCGTACGCGGCTCTCTTTGGCGCAGTCCTCTACACTATGGTTCCTTACCGTGTTTTTGATATTTATAACAGGGGTGCCATGGGAGAATGCCTGGCAATGGCGTTTATGCCTCTTGTGTGCTGCGCCGTGTACCTTTTGTTCACGGAGAATGTGGACAGCGCGGATTATAAGCGGTATAAATGGTATCTGGTGATCGGGATGTCAGCCCTTCTGCAGAGCCATTTGATTTCCACGGAGCTTGCCGCCTGTTTCATGGCTGGAATCTGTGTGGTATTTTGGAAAAAGACGATTCGCAGGCAGACCTTCAGGGAGCTTTTGACTGCCACACTGATCGTGTTATTGGTCAATTGCTGGTTTTGGCTGCCCATGCTTTACATGATGAGGGCCGATACCTACAATGTGACGCAGATTGTCAGCGAGAGTATTCAGGAGAGAGGCGCTTATTTGGCGGGAATGTTTCAATTGCTGCCCAACAAGGGCGGGTATCAGACCGGAATGTTCGACTGTGAGCCGGTTCAGATCGGGGCGGCGGCTCTGTTGACCATTGTTGTATATATTGGCTTTTTATTGTGGAGAAAGAAGAAAATGCAGGGAGGGGAAAAGTGCTTTTTGATTCTTACCCTGCTGACCTTGCTTTTGTGTTTGAGGATGTTTCCATGGGACGCCATCCAAAAGGTGCCGCTCATAGGACAGATTGCGTCCACCATGCAGTTTCCCACAAGATTGATGATGCTTGCCCCGGTGTTTTTTGCCATGTTTGCAGCATTGGTATACGGGCGGCTGCGGGCGGAGGGCGGTCAGGCGTTCTTTCGTGTAAGTGTATTTTTGATTTGTATGGTTTCAGTGTGCAGTTGCGTGTACCATGTCAATGACATTGCCTTTACCACGGAGCCAATCTACCTCTACACTGCGGAAAACATGGGGACGGTGACTTTGATTAACGGGGAATATCTTTTGGATTCCGCGGATTCCACGGATTATTATTCTCATGGGCCGAAGGCGGAGGCAGGGCTGTCCTGGCATTCTTATGAGAAACGGGGGACGGAATGTTCTATCAGCCTTCAAAACGAGGCAGAGGAGGTCAAATATCTGGAAATACCGCTCACGGGTTATCAGGGCTATGCCATAGAGCTGAGAGAGGGGAGCGGGGAGACACCCTACCTGTCGGAAAAGCGGGGGGATCATGGAGACCTAAGAATTGCGGTTCCTGGTGGATTTCAGGGAAGAGTGCGGATATGGTACAAGGGATTTGCGATTTTCCGGGTGGCGGAGGTTGTATCAGGTATCAGTATCCTGCTGTTGGGATTTGGATTATATAAAGGAGAGAGAAAGCGTGTCAAAGGAAAAGAGTAGAAAAATCGGTCTTGCAGCCCTGCTGTCCCTGACGCTGACTTTGATGCAGGTGTTGGGCTGGCAGATCAGCATGAAATACGGGACATCCGTGCACGGGTCTGCTTTCTTACAGGGAATAGGAGTTCTGGAAACTTGGCAGTGCGTGTTGTGGGGGATTGTGGAATGTGGTCTGTTTGGGATTGTGATTTATACAGGCTTTTCATGGTTGGAGAGAAGGGATGTGCCTGGGGATGCAACGTTTCGCAAGCTTCCCAAATTTTTTTGGCTTGGCGTGGGAGCGGTGCTGTTTTTGATTTACTTGGTATTTCTGGCAGGCTGTTATCCTGGATTCTACAATTATGATGTGGGAGCTCAGATTCCACAGATGCTTTACCAAGAGGTGCCCTTTGATGCCCATCATCCCTTGCTCCATACTATGGTGGAGGGGGGAATCATTGCGCTGGGATACCGAATCTATCCAGAGGATCTGTCCTTTGGAATTTTTCTGTACTGCGCGTTCCAGATGTTGGTCTGTGCCGCTTGCTTTGCCTATTCCCTGCGCTTCCTGTATGATCGGACGAGAAAGGTGTGGCTGACAATCTTTGCGTTTTGCTTTTATGCCTTTTGTCCGCCTGTGGTAATGTGTGCCATGAGCACGACAAAGGATATCCTGTGCTATGTGTTGTTGCTGATTTCAGTGCTCAAAATCTATGAAATATATGATAAGGCGGGACAGGAGGTATCCGGCGGCCGATCAGGGAATGTCCGCCTGTGGCTGACAGCGGGGGTGCCCCTGGTGTTGTCCTGCATGTTTCGGAACAATGTGGTTTATGGGGTGATTGTGTTTGGCATATTGGCATGTATTTTGGTAAAACGGAACAGAAGGGCTCAGATTGTTTTCTATGTGGGTGTCGTATTCTCTTATCTGGTGATAAATAATGGTTTGATTTATGCCACAGATGCCACTCCAGCCAGTGTTACGGAGGCCCTTAGCGTGCCGCTGCAGCAGATTGCGAGATTGTATGTGGACGAGGGCGAGGAGGCGTTCAACGATCAGGAATTGGAACTGCTCTATTCGCTGGTAGATCAGGAGATGCTCGGGAACTATGACCCTTTTATCTCAGACAATATCAAATATGCCTTCTGGTGCCATATTGACGTGATGATGGAGAGAAAATGGGAGCTTGTAAGACTTTGGGCACAAAAGGGACTGGAATACCCGGGGGTCTATCTCGCTTCTTTTCTGGATAATACCTATCAAGCATGGTACCCGTGGACGGTCGTGATAGAGGGGGATGGCTACAGGAGATATTATCTGATACCGGACTGGAGAGAGACGGATGGGACTCCCCTGTTTCCAGCCTTATATGATTTTTACAAGAATCTTAATGACGAGTTTTCCTACACGAGAATTCCTTTTTTGAGGCTGCTTTTCACCACAGGCACCATGTTTTGGGTGGCGTTTGTCGCGTGGGTTTACGGGCTTTGGAGGAGGGACAGGGGGATTCTTGCCGCGATGGGGCTGTCACTTTTGGTGAGTGCAACATCCCTGTGCGGTCCTGTGTCGGATGTGCGGTATTATTTGATTCTATTTTATATGATGCCAATCTGCCTTGGTTTTTTATTCCCGCAGGCAAGTCACCGGGATCAATCGTAAAAAAATTACGATGTAAAGATCTTACGATGTAAAGATGTGATGGGTCTTTGGTGGTTGTATTCGGATTTTTCCTGTGGTATTATTACAATAAATGTGTAAAAAAGGAGCTCTGTTTGGAGCGTGGCGCAGATACGGATGGAAACAGGTTTGAAGGAAAAGAGGAAGATACGAGAAAAGTATATACTGTGGGCCGCATACGGCGTGTTGTTTCTTTGTTTTGCGGTGACCAGAATCTATATGTTGGACAGGCTGCCGGCGGGGCTTCATGTGGACGAGGCGAGCATGTCGTACAGTGCGTGGTGCCTGGCCAATTACGGGGTGGATCGATATCTGGACTCATGGCCTGTTTATCTTGTGAATTTTACAGGGGGACAAAGCATTATGTATGCGTATCTGTGCGCCCTGTTGTTCAAAATATTCGGTTACAATATCTGGTTGATCAGAATGCCCGCGGCGCTTTTTTCATTGTTGACTCTTGTCTTTGGCATAAAGGCGGCCCAAAGGATTAAGCCGGAGGATTCTTTTTTCCCTCTCTTTATTGGGCTGCTTATCACGGTATGTCCTTATTTTATCATGGCTGCCCGCTTTGGGTTGGACTGTAATCTGATGCTTGGGATGTCCACTGTATTTTTGTATTTTGTGATCAAGGCTCTGCAGGAGAAAAGATGGCAGGATTATTTATGTGCGGGAATCGCCGGCGGGCTGACTTTGTATACTTATGCGTTGAGCTATGTGGCTGTGCCGATTTTTCTGGTTTTACTTTTGCTGTATGTGCTCGGTTCTCGCAGCTTTTCGTTGAAAAACTGGGCGATTATGGCACTTCCTATGGCGCTTCTGGCTTTTCCGCTGATTCTTGTCCAGTGCGTCAATGCCTTTGACTGGCCTGAGATGAGACTCGGTATCTTTACAATCACGAAGATGAGTACTTATCGTGCGTCCGAGTTTACCGGGATAAAATATGTATATTTCCAGCAGGCATTAAACTGTCTGTTTGAGAATGACAGTTTTCGGTATAATATGGCGCCGGGATATAAAACTTTATACGGAATCAGCAAATATCTTTTTTGTATTGGGATTTTCGGGGGGATTTATGATCTGATACAAAGCATCCGGAAGAAAGCGGCCGGCGGTTTGACCGTGATTCTGCTTTGGTTTGTGTCTATTTTGTTTTTGGAGTGTCATCTGATTGCGAATGTGAATAAGCTGAATGGGATTTATTTTGCATATGCCGTTCTGGCGGCGGAGGGAGTCTGTGTTTTGTGCCGGCTTTGCCGTCACGCGGTTATATCGAAATGTGTCATTGGCGTGTTTGTCTGTGCTTATATTGGCCTTTTTGCGGATTTTTCCCATTATTATTATGGCGGTGCATATATGCAGAAGGCAGCTCCCCTGCAATATTTTGGATGTAATATATCGGAGGCAATCGAATTTTTGGAAGCGCAGCCCAACTTGCGGAACAAATTGACCCGCATTGGCGGGAACGCGGTGTTCTATGCGGCAAGCACCCTCCAATCACCCTATGAGCTTGCACTGTATGATGAGCCGGAATGCATCGGAGGCAAATACTATTGCGGGGATGTGGAAGAGATAGAGGACGGCTATAACTACATTATCTGGGGGGAGGCACTCGCCTTTGCGGATGAGTTGACCGGAAAGGGGTATACCGGCTTGTCGTTTGGTGACTATGCCCTATATTATCAATAGTAAAACAGATGTAAAGGAAAAGAGGAAACGCAGCCTATGAGTATTGTATATCGTTGTTTAACATTTTTGTTGATACCCGCCGTCTCGTGTCTCTTTAGAGAGCTGGTTTTAAAGAAAAATGACAAAACAAAATTAAAATATGTTGGTGAAACGGCAAGTGCAGAAAACACACTGTCTGAATATTTGATTTTTGTAATTGTCAACAATTCATTGGCTTTACTGTTTGTAGGGTTATTTTTTCATAAAACGGCAACGCTTGCGGAACGGTTCCAGTCCGTCGTGTTTGTATGTAAATACACAGGTTTGGCGGTTGTGATTGCGGTAGCGGTGCCGCTTTTGGAACTCTTGTGCAAGCCTGTGCTGATTACGGCTAAGAATAGGATGAATGTACAGGCATTCCTGAGCAAAATCGGAGGTTTTTTTGATTCAGATTTTCGGTTTAGTTTTATCACTGCCTTCGTTTTGATGTTTATTACCCATGGCTTTGCCTTTGTCAATGTGATGTATTCTCATGATTCCCTTTCGTTTGGATATGCGGAGGGCAGGCTGAAAACGCTGATCAGATTGGGCAAATGGGTATGCCATTTTTATGCAAAATATGTTCGGCTATCGTATGCGGCGCCTTTTTTGATCGGCGTGCTTAGCGCTTTTTTTGTGGCTGTTTCGGTTTCCCTTGTTACGAGGCTTTTTCACCTGAATAGATTGGAGACCGTCGCGGTAGCGGTTATCATGACAACGAATCTTGCCTTGACGGCGACGTATGCCACTTATATACAAAACGGGGACGAATATAGTATGGCACTGTTGTTTGCCTGCCTGGCGGTTTACACCCGCGAAAAGGCTCCTGTGATATGGAATGTGCTCCTGCCAATTGTTTTTGTAACGCTCTGTGCGGGGACTTATGCCGCGTATGTAGATTGCGTCATCGGTCTGTTTATTTTCAAAATTATCTATGACATCATCAATGGCAATGAAAGTTTTTTCAAACATATCGCGCATGGTTTGGTGGATGTTGTTGTTTTGATTGTGGGGACAGTGCTGGATCTTAGGCTGGTTCGGTTTTTTAATGACTTCTATGGTTTCACGGTGAGTCAGGATGCGAATGGTCCCGGAAGACTTGATCAATTAAGCCTGGAAACAATGTCAGATTGGTTCCAGCCCATGTTGAACGATTTTTGGGAGTACTTTTTCAAGGTTTCAGCATATAACACAGACACTTTTATGATTGTCAACAAGGTTTTTGTAGCGCTGATTATTTTAGCGACCATCATTGCAGTGTTTAAGCTTAGAAAAAGTGTTGGCAAGATTATATTATTGTTACTGTTGCTGGCGATTCTTCCGATTGCGCTCTCAGCTATCTTTTTGCTGGCGTTTGGGGAAGTGCATTGGCTGATGATTTATTCTTATGAGCTGGCGTATATCCTTCCAATCGTGATGCTTGGCAATGTCGGATCCGACAGTTCGAATCATCTAGGGTCAATGCAAAAGTTATTTGGAGTGATAGCATGTGTCTGCTGTTTGTTGGTCGGCTACTATAATTTTTCTTATTCCAATGGCATGTATACGTTTAAGCAGCTTGTCTATGACAACACATATGAAAACATGCAGAAGATTTGGGAGGATATCAATTCTTTCAGTGAATATGTGCCGGAAGAATCGACAGTGGTAATTATGGGATATATGGAGGATTCAAAGATTGTCTATGACAGTGAGATATCCGATAAATACATCAAATGCCTTACCGGGGCACAGGGAACTTCCGTGACCTACGCGGGCACGATAGACAATTTCTTTTCCAGAGTATTGGGCAAAAAAACATCTTTTGTATATAATATCGAGGAGATTGAAGAGTCGGTTGCATATCAACAGATGCCAATATATCCGCAGACAGGTTATATCAGATGGATTGGCGATAAACTGGTGGTGAAAATCTCATATTAGGAGGAAGACGACAATGAGCAAAGAATTGACAAAGACCTATGACCCCAAGGGCATAGAGGACAAGCTGTATCAGAAATGGCTGGACAACAAATATTTTCACGCAAAGGTGGATCATTCCAAAACTCCCTTTACCATCGTGATCCCGCCTCCAAATATCACGGGGCAGCTCCACATGGGGCACGCTTTGGACAATACCATGCAGGATATTCTCATCCGCTTCAAGCGCATGCAGGGATATAACGCTCTCTGGCAGCCTGGCACGGATCACGCCAGTATCGCGACGGAGGTCAAGATCATAGAGAAGCTGAAGGAAGAGGGAATCGACAAGCATGACCTGGGAAGGGAGAAATTCCTGGAGCGGGCATGGGACTGGAAGAAGGAATACGGCGGACGCATCATTTCCCAATTAAAGAAATTGGGTTCCTCCTGTGATTGGGATAGGGAGCGGTTCACCATGGACGAGGGCTGCAACAGGGCAGTGACCGAAGTGTTTGTGAAGATGCATGAAAAAGGCTATATCTACAAGGGCGCCCGCATCATCAACTGGTGTCCTGTGTGCAATACCTCCATCTCCGACGCGGAGGTGGAATATCAGGAGCAGGCGGGGCATTTCTGGCATATCAAATACCCGCTGATCAGCGAGGACGGCAGTGTGAGCGACACGGAATTTCTGACCTTTGCCACCACACGTCCCGAGACCATGCTGGGGGATACCGCCGTGGCGATCCATCCCGAGGACGAGCGTTATCAACATCTGATCGGCAGGAAGGTGATGCTGCCTATCATGAACCGGGAGATTCCCATTGTCACGGACACTTATGTGGACAGGGAGTTTGGCACCGGCGTGGTAAAGATTACCCCCGCTCATGACCCCAACGACTTCGAGGTGGGGAAGCGTCACAATCTTCCCGTCATCAACGTGATGAATGACGATGCCACCATCAATGAAAACGGCGGTAAATTCGCGGGGATGGAGCGCTATGAGGCGAGAAAGGCAATCGTGGCAGAATTGGATGAGATGGGATTGCTTGAGAAAATCGAGGATTATTCCCACAATGTAGGCACCCATGACCGCTGCAAGACCACCATTGAGCCCTTGGTGAAGGAGCAGTGGTTCGTGCGGATGGACGAGCTGATCAAGCCTGCCGTGGAGGCGGTAAAATCCGGCGATATAAAATTAATTCCTGAGCGCATGGAGAAGACGTATTTTAACTGGACGGACAATATCCGCGACTGGTGTATCAGCCGTCAGCTTTGGTGGGGACACCGCATTCCTGCCTACTATTGTGACGAGTGCAAGGAAGTGACCGTGGCGAAGGAGATGCCGAAGATGTGTCCCAAATGCGGCTGTGCGCATCTGACTCAGGATCCGGATACGCTGGATACATGGTTTTCATCCGCCCTGTGGCCCTTTGAGACCCTGGGATGGCCTGACGAGACGGAGGACTTGAAATATTTTTATCCCACGGACGTATTGGTGACGGGCTATGATATTATCTTCTTCTGGGTGATCCGTATGATTTTCTCGGGCTTTGAACAGATGGGAGAGAAGCCCTTCAAGACCGTGCTGTTCCACGGGCTTGTGCGGGACAGCCAGGGACGCAAGATGTCCAAATCCTTGGGTAACGGCATTGATCCTTTGGAGATTATCGACCAGTATGGCGCGGATGCCTTGAGGCTTACGCTGATCACCGGCAACGCGCCCGGCAATGATATGCGCTTTTATTATGAGCGGGTGGAGAATTCCAGAAACTTTGCCAACAAAGTGTGGAACGCGTCTCGTTTCATCATGATGAATATGGACAGTGTAAAGGAAAAGACCGGCAAGGAGATCACCGCCCCTGCGGCTGGGGAGCTGCAGCCCGTGGACAAGTGGATTCTCTCCAAGTTAAACACTTTGGTCAAGGACGTGACGGACAATATGGAGAGTTTCGAGCTGGGAATCGCGGTGCAGAAGGTTTATGACTTTATCTGGGATGAGTTCTGTGACTGGTATATCGAGATGGTGAAGCCCAGACTCTACAATACAGATGACGCCGCCAGCCAGAACGCGGCGCTGTGGACATTAAAGACGGTGTTGATTGACGCGTTGAAGCTCCTGCACCCGTACATGCCCTTTATCACGGAGGAAATCTTCTGTTCCCTGCAAAGCGAGGAGGAGACGATCATGCTGAGCAGATGGCCCCAGTATCTGGCTGAGCGTAGCTTTGCCAAGGAGGAGCGGGATATCGAGACCATCAAGGAGGCTGTCAGAGGCATCCGCAATATCCGCAGCGAGATGAACGTGGCTCCCTCCCGTAAGGCAGGCGTGTTCGTGGTCAGTGAGGACGAGGAGATTCTTCGCACTTTCACGGAAGGGAAACTGTTTTTTGCCTCTTTGGCCTATGCCAGCGAAGTTACTATGCAGCGGGACAAGAGCGGAATTGACCAGGATGCCGTGTCTGTGGTGATTCCCGGTGCGACCCTGTATATTCCTTTTGCGGAGCTGGTGGATGTAGCCGCGGAGATAGAGCGGCTTACGAAGGAGCAGAAACGCCTGGAGGGTGAGCTTGCCCGGGTGAACGGTATGCTCTCCAACGAGAAATTTGTCTCCAAGGCTCCGGAGAGTAAGATTGCGGAGGAGAAAGAGAAGCTGGAAAAATACACCCGTATGATGGAGCAGGTGACAGACCGGTTGGCGCAGCTGGGACAGTAGAGAAGGCTGTTTGGCAGGTGTTTGGAGGATGATGAAGGAGTATCGGATTGGGAGCGGTGAGGAGGAGATTGTGGTGCAGGTGATTTATTCCAAGCGCCAATCTCTGGGGCTTCAGGTGAAAAGTGACGGCTCGGTCTATGCCAGGGTGCCGAAGCGGGTGTCGGACAAGACTGTCAAGACATTCATACAAAAGCATGAGGGCTGGATCATACAGAAGAGGAACAGCCTGCTCTTTGTGGATGGTTCCCCTAAGGTTCGGCTTCCTCAAGTGATCACTGCAGAGGGCAGGCGCAAGGCAAGAGAGCTGGTAACACACAGGGTAGAGTATTATGCCGATAAAATGGGTATCAGCTATGGGCGGATTGCCATGCGAAACCAGCGCACAAGATGGGGGAGCTGTAGTATTGAAGGAAATCTGAACTTCAATTGTAGGCTTTTGTTCCTGCCCATAGAGCTGGTGGATTATGTGGTGGTGCATGAGCTTGCCCACAGACGCCACATGGATCATTCTCCACAGTTTTGGCAGGAGGTGGAACGGTATCTTCCGGACTATCAGGAGCGAAGGGAGAGGTTGAAGGAGTACCAGCCGGAGTAAGTTGACAGGACAAATGCATGGCAAAACGTATGGCAAATTGCCATGCGATGGAGTATTCTATGTAATAGAGAGCAAGATGGGATGTGGAAAGGGAGGGTAAACTATGTGGGGAAAAAAAGTGTTACAACAGGATTTAAGCCAACGGCAGCAGGCGGGAGGGGTTTGTCCCATACATCTTCTTTTTAGGGAGAAGGTCGCAATGCCGCCCAAGGAGGATATGCTGACAGTCATGCGGAAGTACTTGGGCGAGGTGGAGTGCTTTTCTTATGATGAGAAGATGGCTGGTTTTAATCCTATGAAGTATAAGGTGAAGTTCGAGCAAGGGGAGATGCCTGCCCAGCTGATGCTCACAGAGAGCGTGGAGACCAAGGATTATCACATGGACGAGGTCATGAGAAGCCAGATGTGGGACTGTCCGGAGAGCGAGGAGATTTTGGCCAGGTGCAAGTATCACATGATCGCGGTGAACATGTTGGGCGATATGATACCCGACTACAGGGACAGGGCGGATATGCTGATGGACTTCATGGAGGCGCTGGTGGAGCTGTTTCCTGAGTGCGAGGCGGTATTGTTCCAGAATTCCGGCAAGATGTTTACCCGGGAAAGAATTGTAAACCACAAGATTCCAAGGGAGGACAGGTTCGTCTATTTTGCAGTGAATGTGCGGTTTTTTAACATACAGGGGACAGAGGATTCTATCGTGGATTCGTTGGGTATGGGAACCTTGTGCCTGCCGGATGTGCAGTACCATTTTCATGGGATGGATCCGAACTGGGTGGTGAATCATGCCTATAACGTGCTGACCTACATATATGCCAACAATGCGCCTGTCGCCAGCGGCGAGACCATAGACGGGATTGCGGATGGACACATGGAGCGGAGCATTCAGTGGAGATGTCAGTATGAGGAGGCTTTGATCCAGCCGGTGCGGGAGGTCATGGATATCAATATGAATGAATATGCGGCAGGACGGAGATAGATTTCTAATGATGGAATGTATAGGGAGGATCATATGGGGTTATTGGACATTTTTAAGAAAAAGAATGGGGCGGCAAATTCAGCCAACATTAAAAGCGGTGAAAACGAGTATCATCTGTCGGAACCGGAAGGCGTCAGGGAATATGTGAAACAACAGATTTCGGAGCTTCTCAAGGGGGACTCTGTGGTGCAGGAGGGCGGCGTGTTGTTTCGTCAGTGGAATGTGTTCGTGCGTCCCGGTCTGCCGCAGGTGACAGACCGGGGTGTGATCTTGGATCTGTATATCGAGGCACCCCAGTGGGGAAAATCCCTCTATGAATGCACGGTGGGTATGGGGGATGATCCTAAGGCCCGTATCGGGATGGCGCTGGCTTCTTTTGTATTTTCTTTTATGCAGGGCATTATCAGTATGGAAGAGAAGCGGGAGGGCATTCCTGTCACGACCAGATTTGTGGGGCGGGAGCACAGATGGAATGTCTACAAGACGGATATCGTGGGCACGGGCAGGCAGAACGGCAGCACGGATCCGAATGTCTATTGGGATGCCCTGAAGGATGATATTTTTAAGAGGCTGGGCAATCAGAAGCTTTGTTATGTGAAGGTGTTTGGCTCCAAGGTGGGGAAAGAAATCACGGGTGAAGTGCGCATTGATGACGTGGTAAGTGAGGAGCTGAGCAATAAGGTTGCAAAGCTTGTCGCTAAGTGGGACTCGGAAGGTTATGGTTTTGTGTCCCAAAAGCAGTTTTTCTTTATCCGACAGGAGGAATCCACAGTGCTTCCCTATCCTTATGAAGGAAAAGAGGGCTTTGGCAAATTGGAGGAGAAGGTGATTGCGGCAGCGAAGCTGTTCCACGAGGCAACCACGGAGGAATTGTATGATTCTTTGCCGGAACGTCTGGGAGAGGCGCTGCAAGACCCTGTTCTGGGATATGAATGCTTTGCCTTTCTGCCGGAGATGTGCACGGAAAACGCTTTTCCGGAGGCCGTGTTTTCCGAGACGGTGGATTTTATTTATTCGGACGGCAGGAAGGAGACCATATATAAAAGTCAGCTGGCGGATTATAAGCTGTTGCTGCAGGCGCTCTTTAACGCATTTGACAACAGGGTGTTCGGGGAAGCCACGGAAGATATCTATAAGGAATACGTTTCGTCCAGCGCCACCTATGGCTGTTTTGCACAGATGATGGAAAAGGGGGCAGACCCGAAGGATGCAAGGAGCATGGCGCTGGCGTTTCCAGTGGATGATGACTTTGTCATCAGGTAGTATAAAACAGTTAAGAAGGAGGCAAACAACAAAAATGGGAAAAAGCAAAACATATTCTTACGATTACGATGAGTATGAAGCTGGGAAAAACCCGGAGACCATGGTGAAGGATATCTTGGCGGACCCGGAATTTACCGGATTGGATGAGGTGATTATCGGCAGTTGGGGCAGCGCATATGAGGACGGCTGCCAGCCGATTATAGATGCCATCGTTGAGAATGCCAATCAATTCAGCCATATCACAAAGCTTTTTGTGGGCGATATGGACTATGAGGAGTGTGAGGTCTCATGGATCATGCAGGGGGATTACAGTCGGATCTGGAAGGCTATGCCTCAGCTGAAGGAGCTGACGATCAAAGGCAGTACGGACTTGACGCTGGGAGAGATCGCACATGAGAATTTGGAATCTCTGACCATTATCTGCGGTGGTCTGGGAACGAATGTCATCAAGGAAATTGAGAAAGCAAAGCTCCCCAGCCTGAAAAAGCTTCTTCTTTATATTGGGGTGGATAACTATGGATTCGACGGTGATGCAGGCACCATAAAGGAGCTGCTGGCGAATTCCGATTTCCCCAATCTCACCTATCTTGGAATTGCGGACAGTGAGATTCAGGATGAATTGACACAGGTGGTATTGGAATGCAAGTACATCCGTCAAATCGAAACCTTGGATCTGTCCTGCGGAACCTTGACGGACAAGGGCGGAAGCCTGCTTCTGGAGAAGCTGCCGGAGCTTTCGAATATCAAGAAGCTGGATGTGCATTATCACTATCTGTCTGATGAGATGATGGAGAAGATTGGAAATCTGTCCATTGAAGTTGATGTATCTGAGCAGGAAGAAGCAGATGAATGGGACGGAGAACTATGGTACAACGCGATGCTGACAGAATAAGCGGAATTATTCTGATTGGTTCGAAGGGCGGCAAGAACACAGAGGGCAGCAAAAGGAAGGGGTATTTCGAGAAGGCAGCCGCCGATGCGGGTGTCCGTGTTGCCTTTTATGATTGGAAGGATTTTCCGTTTGCAGAAGGAATCAAGGATATAGGAAATCACATCGTAAAGATCGATGCGCCCGAATGGGAAAGCTGTCGCCTGAAAGAACTGGATGAACTTACCGGTCAGTACAGGGAGCGGCTGCTTAGGCTTGCACGGATGCCCTTTGGCGGTTTTTTGAATCATCCCAGTGATATTGCGGAGGTGCTTGACAAGCGAAAGTGCAAGCAGACACTTGTTGAAAATGGCATTGCCGTGACGGAGATGTATGATGAATCCTTTTCCTGTAGGGAAGAGCTGCTTAACTTTATGAGGGAGAGCAGGGTTCCTCAGATCTTCTTAAAGCCAATGCGAGGGTCGGGGGCGGCAGGAGTGACGGCAGTTCGGTTTTCGCCAGCAAAGGGGAAAACTGTCCTTTATACTTGTGCGGCTCTTGATCAGGGTGAGATCGTCAATACGAAAAGACTCTCTAGGCTTGAGGGAGAGGATGGGGCGGCATTTCTGGACAAACTTTTGAAGCTGGACTGTGTGGTGGAGAGATGGCATAGCAAAGATACTTTTCAGGAGTATTGCTATGATCTTCGGGTAATCGTACAGGATGGGCGGATTGACTATATTTTGCCACGGCTGTCAAAGGGACCGATCACCAATCTGCATCTGAACAACCATTCCATGGAGTTTGAGAAATTGAATCTGGACAGAGCCGTTGTCGAAAAAATCTCGGAGACCTGTCTCAGTGCGGCGGACTGTTATCCCGGATTGAAGAGCATCGGGATGGATGTGCTTTTGGAGAAGGGGAGCCGGAAGCCTTATATTATTGAGATGAATGCCCAAGGCGACTTGCTGCACAGGGACATCTATGGGGAGAATCGGATCTACAGGCGGCAGGTTGAGATCATGAGAGCGATGATGTCTGGGTTGCAGCAAGAAGGGAGATGATTATCAAAATGACAGGTGAAGTACCGTTTGCGGCATTTAAGTCCAGCATGGGACAAAAGGAAAATACGGTGGATATGACGCAGGTCGTGGGGAAATGCGATATTTTGTTTGTGTGTCTGGATACCTTGCGATACGACGCTGCCATAGAGGAGGAGAAAAGCGGCGGTACTCCTGTTTTGAACAGGTATGGCACATGGGAGAAGCGGCAGGCTCCCGGAAACTTTACATACCCCTCTCATCATGCCATCTTTTCAGGGTTCCTTCCGCTTAGGGAGGAGGCCAAAAGTCTTGCGGAGCAGGAAATGCTTTTCTTCCCCAAGAGTATGGGGCTGGGAAATAAGGTTCCCAAGGGCGCATACGGCTTTGAGACAAGCAATCTGGTGCAGGGACTTCATAATGATGGCTATGATACATGGTGCGTGGGCGGGGTGGGATTTTTTGACAAGCGTTCTGATATGGGGAAGGTATTCCCGTCCTTTTTTGAAAAGAGTTATTGGAACCCGTCATTTGCCTGTCCGGTAAAAGACAGCACGAAAAATCAGGTGGACTTTATTATAAACAGGCTGGATAAAAATGAGGATGACCGGAAGATATTCCTCTATTTGAATGTCTGTTCCATCCATTATCCCAATAATTTCTATGTGGAAAATGAAAAGAATGACAGCCTTCTGACCCACAGGGCAGCGCTTCGATACGCGGATGGCGAGCTTGGCAGGCTTTTTGATCACTGGAAGAGCAAACGGGGTGAAACCTTTGTGGTGTGTTTTTCCGACCATGGCACCTGCTACGGCGAGGACGGGTATATTTTCCATGGCGTGAATCATCCGGTGGTCAATACGGTGCCGTATAAGCACTTTTTTCTGTAGGGGTATAAGAATGAACAGATATATTCAATACATGTACAGCTATCCTCATAAGACCGCGTACAGAGCGTTAGAGAATGTGAATCTGAGGGATTACTTTTTCAATCTGGAAGGTGAAGGGCACAGTTTATACCTTCACCTTCCCTTTTGTGAAAGTAAATGTGGTTATTGTAATTTGTTTTCCGTCACAGGCTGCAGTCAGATCCAGATGGACGACTATATTGACGCGGTACTGCGACAGGTGAAACAATATAAAGAAATGCTGCCGCACAGTTCCTCTTTTGATGAGCTTGTCATTGGCGGAGGGACACCCTTACTGTTGGAGAGCAAGCAGATCGCACGCGTCTTTGAGGCGGTGAGTACCTATCTGCCGATGGACGCCGACCACAAGGTGATCATAGAGACGGCTCCGAATCAGACCAATCAGGAGAAAGTAAAGCTGCTTCAGGAACTTGGAGTGACAAGGGTCAGTATGGGGATTCAGAGCTTTGACAACAGGGAGCTTCGATGGCTTGGGAGGAGTCATGACAGTGAGCGTGCCGGAGAGGCGGCGAGGCTTTTGTCAATTGCGGGCTTTGAGTGTGTCAATTTTGACTTTATCTATGGGCTGCCCGGACAGACAAAAGAAAGTCTGCTACATTCTCTGGGGACGGCTCTTTCCTATGCGCCGGATGAAATATTCCTTTATCCGCTGTATATCAAACATGGCGTCCGGCTGGAACGGGAAGGCAGGAAGGAACTGCTGGATTCTGATCATGCGTATGCTTTATACCGGTGCGGCTCGGAGTATTTGAGAGAGAACGGGTATGCCCAGATATCCATGCGGCGATTTGTGAGAGAAAGTCTAGGGGATATGCTTCCGGAATTCAACGAGTGCGGCTTGAAAAGCGCCTTGTCATTGGGCTGCGGCGGAAGAAGTTATCTGGGGAGGCTTCACACCTGTACGCCCTACAGGACGACGAGAAGCGCTGCGCTGGAAGAAATTGAGCGCTATCAGCGGAGGGAAGATTTCTCCTTTGTGACCAACGGAATATTGCTTTCTGATGATGAGATGAAGAGGAGATATGTGATAAAGCATTTACTGATTCTTCCCGGAATCTCAAAGCAGGCATATAGAAAGGCTTTTCAGGCTGATTTATTGGAGGACTTTCCGATCATAAAGGATTGGATGGGGCAGGGCTGGGTGGAGGAATGTAATAGCGGTCAAGACTATATTGGTCTTACCGAGGAAGGATTGGGGCTTTCCGACTATATCGGCCCGCAGCTGATCTCGGAGGATATTAGGAAGAAAATGCTGGAATGGGAGCAGGAAAATGCATAAGAAAACCATTATTTACAGAGGAAATCTGAAAAGCTGTAATTATCGCTGTTCCTACTGTCCTTTTGCAAAGCACAAAGCTTTGCCGGTCGAAATAGAGAAAGACCGCCAGAGCTTCGACAGGTTTTGCGACAGCATTGAGAAGAGGGCGCAGACTTTTTCGATAGGGGCAGTTTTTATTACGCCATATGGGGAGGCCTCCATACACCGTTGGTATTGGGAGGGGCTTTCGCATCTGGCTGGGATTCCCGAAATTGACAGGGTGGGAATGCAGACGAATCTCAGCTTTCCCATGGAGGAGTGCCTGAAAGGGTTTAATTTTCCTCATAAGCTCTGCATATGGGCAACCTTTCATCCCGAGATGACCACAGTTGACGAGTTTGTAGCCAAGTGTCATGAGCTGGTCAATCATCATGTCATGGTGTGCGCAGGGGCAGTGGGAGTGCCGGAGAATATACCGGTGTTAAGGGAATTAAGGGAAAAGCTTTCCCCGGTCATTTATCTGTGGATCAATAAAATGGATGGACTGAAAAGGAATTACCGTCCGGATGAAATAGAGACCTTTGCCCAATTAGATCCTTTTTTTACATATGAGCTGAAAAATCCCGATGCCGATCTGCAAATGTGCGTGGACAGGTGTTTTGTCGAAGCAGACGGGAAAATACATACCTGCAATATTAGCAGGACAAAGGACATAAATTGGTATGATGGCAGCGAGGAGGAAATATTTGAACCTGTGTGCAGCCGGAAGAGATGCTCCTGCTATCTTGCTTACGGCGGGAGAGCAGATTTCGCTTTAAGAAATATTTTTGGAGAGTATCCGATTTACCGGATTCCTGAGAAATTAAGAGGTGTAGGTGAGGATTTATGAAAAGAAGAATCATGTTAATGTGGATATCGTTAATGTTGGTATTCTGTGTGACAGCCTGTGGCAAACATGCGGACGAGCATTCTTATGATGTCAATATTGAAGAAACAGACCCTACACACGGGAATGGTACAGTGGGAGACGAAGAAATATTTTTTGTATATCCTGACATAGAGGAGAAGACGAGGGAAATCTTAGAGAAACCGGAAGGTGTGATTACGAAGACAGATGTGCTGGCAATCACAGAATTTGAGATGGAT
>CAMWLG010000044.1 GCA_947175035.1 uncultured Lachnospiraceae bacterium
GTCTTGATGTGGAAATCCCCGAGGTTCCTGACGTGGAGATTCCCGAGAGCCTTGACGTGGAAATCCCTGAAGACTTGAATGTCGTACCCGAGGAGAGTCTTGATACTGTAGGTATGGAGGAATTTGACGATACTGCTGTGGATGGCCTTGATGCGGCGGCCATGGCAGAACTTGATGGTCTGATAGCAGAGGGAATGGACAATCCGGATGCGGATATGGGAGATCTTGATCATTTGGATATGGAAGCCCTTGATAACCTTGGAGTGGAAGATTTGTCCGGTGAGGATATAGAACTGCCTGAAAGCTTTGATGTGGACGCTCTTGATGGTTTTGGCATGGAGGAAACAGCAAATCCGGAGATAGAGGATATGGCTGATGCGGAAACAGACCTTTCTGAGCTCATGGAGACGTTGGCTGCAGAGGCGGTCGAGGAGGAAGAAGACGAAGCTGCAGGCATGACGGAAGAAGAGATAGAGAAGATTTTAGAGGAGAACAGTCATGTGGAGGAGTCCGAGTCTGCACAGGCGGATGATTTGGCGAGTCAGGACAATCTGATGGAGCTTTTGCAGGATGCGGGTGACGATGACTTGCAGGATATTCATGATTTGTTGGAGAAGTCGGAGAATAATGAAGCTGTGGATGAGGCTGTCATTGCCCAGATGCAGGGAGAAGGGGATGGTCAGGTGCCTGAGTCAGGCGATATAGCCGCGGATGATGCGGAGGAGGCGATTCTCAGTATGCGTCAGCAAAAAGCCGTGGACAAAAAGAAGCAGAAAGAGGAGAAAGCTGCCGCCAAAAAGGCTGCAAAGGAAGCGAAAAAAGCGGAGAGGCTTGCCAAGAAGGCTGCGAAGAAGGCTGGAAAGGGCGCGGTGGCCGCCGCTGGTGAAGTCGCAGAGGCTTCTGCACTTGCGGCAGTACAGGGAGCTGCAGAAGGCGGGCAGAGCGCAGATGCCGGAGTGCAGGAGGCGAACGAGGAGGAAGACCTTGGATTTGATATGTCGGAGTTGGACGAGCTGATTAACTTTTCTACGGATCCTACTCCTGAAAAGCCGCCAAAGACAGATTCCACAGCGGAAGCCGAAGAAGCAGGCGTGGAGGCAGTGCTGGATGCAGGGGAGGCCCTTGCGGGGATTGCAGCGGAAGCAGGCGACAAGGAACCTGAAAAGAAAAAGGGACTTTTGGCAAGGATACTGGACTTTTTGTTGGAGGAAGACGAGGAGGACGAGGAAGAGTCGGGGAAAGGCACAGAGGATGTTCCGCTGTCTGATGAGAATAAAAAGATTCTAAATGAAATGGATCAGGAGGAGGCTGGAAAGAAGGGGAAGAAGGGAAAGAAGCCCAAGAAGGACAAAAAGGGAAAGAAGGGGAAGGATGCTGAGGGTGCCGATGGTGAAGGCGCTGAGGGCGAGGATGGCAAGCAAAAGAAGCCTAAGAAGGAGAAGAAGCCCAAGGAGGAGGTTCCCGTAGATCCCAAAAATAAAATCTCCATGAAGAAGATTATGCCTGTGGCATTGGCGAGTTTGTCCATTTTGCTTATGATATTCCTTTTGGTGTATCTGGGCGGCGATTTCATGCTGAAGCGGGATGCCAGAAAAGCTTTCTATGCGGAGGATTATGGAACCTGTTATCAGGAGTTGTATGGCAAGAAGCTGAATGCGTCCGAGCAGGTGATGTTCGGCAAGTCGGAGAGTATCTTGCGCGTCAGACTCTGGATGAGGGAGTACGAGTTGTTTGCGGAAGAAGGCGCAGAGGCTCAGGCGTTGGATATCCTGATACAGTCTGTCAACGATTATTCGGATCTCTATGACTATGCAAGTCTGTGGAACGCGGACGGGGACGTAAGTGCTGTATATGCACAGATGCTGGGTATTTTGCAGAGTAAGTATGGTTTGACGGAAGCACAGGCGCTGGAAATCGCAGCAGAGCCGGATGATGTTCAGTACACGTTAAAGGTGATGGATGTTGTGGAAGGAAAGGGAATGAAGGCGGAAGTCTTTGAGCCTGTGAATCTTCCGGATATGCTGCCGGAGGAAAAACTGTTTCCGGAGAATAATGGAGGCAGGTAGGTAGAATGATTGCAGTAATAGATTATGACGCAGGCAATATGAAAAGTGTGGAGAAGGCGCTGCAATTCCTAGGGGAAGAGACTGTTACCACAAGGGAGAGGGACGTGATTCTCTCCGCGGATGGTGTGATTTTGCCAGGGGTTGGCTCCTTTGGAGACGCCATGGGAAAATTGCGGGATTATGAGTTGATTCCCGTGATTAGAGAGTGCGCTGTGAGACAGATTCCTTTCTTGGGAATTTGTCTTGGTTTACAGCTGATGTTTGAGAGCAGCGAGGAGAGTCCGGGAGTGGAGGGACTAAAGCTCTTAGAGGGTAAGATTGTCCGAATTCCGAGTGATGGCGGACTCAAAGTCCCTCATATCGGGTGGAATAATTTGCATTTTCCCCGTCCGAGCAGAATCTTTGAGGGACTGCCAGAGGATTCCTATGTCTATTTTGTGCATTCCTACTATCTGCAGGCGGAGGAAGAAGAGATCGTGAAGGCAGTCACGGAATACGGTACGGTGATCCATGCAGGGGTGGAGAAGGGGAATTTGTTTGCCTGTCAGTTCCATCCAGAGAAAAGTTCTAAGGTAGGGATGCAGATACTGCGCAATTTTATTAAAGTGACAAAGACGCGAGAAGAAACATAAATCCGCAAAGTTTTGTGCAGCCATGCATAGGACAATGCAGAAATGGAGAAAACCATGCACACAAAGAGAATTATACCCTGTCTGGATGTGAAGGACGCAAGAGTGGTAAAAGGTATTAATTTTGTGAATCTGCGGGATGCGGGTGACCCTGCGGACGTGGCGGCGGCCTATGATGAGGCGGGGGCGGACGAGGTGGTTTTTTTGGATATCACGGCGTCCGCAGACGAGCGTTCCACCCAGTTGGAGTGGGTGCGGCAGGTTGCAAGTAAGGTGTTTATCCCCTTCACGGTGGGGGGTGGTATTCGCACTGTGGAGGATTTCAGGATGATTCTGCGGGAGGGTGCGGATAAAATTTCGATTAATTCTGCAGCAATCATGAATCCCCAGCTGATCAGTGATGCAGCGGATAAGTTTGGCAGCCAATGTGTGGTGGTTGCCATTGATGCCAAGAGAAGGTCTGACGGGGATGGCTGGACTGTCTACAAAAACGGCGGGCGTGTGGATATGGGTTTGGATGCCGTGGAATGGGCGGTGAGAGCGGAACAGATGGGTGCCGGTGAGATTCTCCTGACCAGCATGGATTGTGACGGCACGAAAGCGGGTTATGATATTGCTTTGACGAAGGCTGTGGCGGATGCGGTGAAAATTCCGGTGATTGCGTCCGGCGGAGCGGGGGAGCTTGCGCACTTTAAGGAGGCATTGGCAGATGCAGGTGCGGAGGCGGCGCTGGCGGCGTCTCTATTTCATTATAAGGAGCTGGAGATTCGGCAGGTCAAGGAGTATTTGCGTGAACAGGGGGTGTCGGTGAGGTTATGATGATTGAAAATGACTGGCTTCCGGCGTTGAAGACGGAGTTCGGAAAGCCTTACTATAAGGAGCTCTTCGAGTTTGTCAAGCAGGAGTACAATACTACTCAGGTCTATCCGCCTTCGGAGGATATTTTCAATGCCTTTCATTTGACACCGTTGGGCGAGGTGAAGGTGGTGATAATCGGGCAGGATCCTTACCATGAGCCGGGACAGGCTCACGGGCTGTGTTTCTCTGTGAAGCCCGGTGTGGATATTCCGCCCTCTTTGGTCAATATTTATAAGGAACTGCAGGATGACTGCGGTTGTTATATTCCCAACAACGGTTATCTGGTGAAATGGGCAAAGCAAGGCGTTCTGATGCTAAACACCGTTCTGACGGTGCGGGCGCATAAGGCCAATTCCCACCAGGGACAGGGCTGGGAGGAGTTTACCAACGCCGCAATCAAGGCGCTGAACACACAGGATAGACCCATTGTGTTTATTTTGTGGGGAAAACCGGCACAAATGAAAAAGAGTATGTTAAACAATCCCAATCATCTTATATTGGAGTCACCCCATCCTAGCCCGTTGTCTGCGTATAGGGGATTCTTTGGAAGTAAACCATTTAGCAGGACAAATGCGTTTTTGCAGGAAAAGGGCGTGGAACCCATTGATTGGCAGATTGAAAATATCTGAACTGTAATTCTAAAAAATAGATAAGCGAGGAGAAAGAATATGGCAATTAGAATTGGTATCTTAGGTTATGGTAATCTGGGCAGGGGGATTGAGTGTGCAGTGGCGCAAAATGATGATATGGAGTTGGTGGCGGTTTTCACCCGAAGGGCACCTGAGAGTGTGCAGACAGTAAGCGGCGCAGCTGTATATCATGTGGACGAGCTTGCAAATATGAAGGATAAGATTGATGTATTGATGCTTTGTGGCGGCTCGGCGACGGATCTGCCTTTGCAGACGCCGGAATATGCAAAAATGTTTAATGTGGTGGACAGCTTTGACACCCATGCCAAGATTCCCGAGCATTTTGCCAAGGTGGACGCATCCGCGCAGGCGGCGGGCAAGATCGCAATGATTTCCGTGGGTTGGGATCCGGGGATGTTCTCTCTCAACAGGTTGTATGCCAATGCCATTTTGCGGGATGGCAATGATTATACATTTTGGGGCAAGGGCGTGAGCCAGGGGCATTCTGACGCCATTCGCAGAATCGACGGAGTGAAGGATGCCAAGCAGTACACCATTCCTGTGGAGAAAGCGTTGGAGGCTGTGAGGAATTGCGAGAATCCGGAGCTTACCACAAGAGAGAAGCACACAAGAGAATGTTTTGTAGTGGTGAAGGAAGGGGCGGATCTGGCCAAAATCGAGAAGGAGATCAAGACCATGCCCAACTATTTTGCGGACTATGACACAACTGTGCATTTTATCTCCGAGGAGGAATTGCAGCGTGACCATGCGGGCATTCCCCATGGAGGGTTTGTGCTTCGCACAGGCAAAACCGGCAGGAACGGGGAGCATAACCATGTGATTGAATACAGCCTGAAGCTGGATTCCAATCCGGAGTTTACCGCCTGTGTGCTGGTGGCTTATGCAAGGGCTGCCTATCGCATGAACCAGAGGGGGATGTGCGGGTGCAAGACAGTGTTTGACGTGGCACCGGCGGATTTAAGCCCGATGTCCGGGGAAGAAATGCGGGCACATTTGCTTTAAATACAGTAGATTACAATAAGAGAAAAGGACAGAGGAGATATGGAAAAAAAAGCGTTTGTGACAAAGGAAATGATTGAGGAGATTGTTAAAACATATCCTACCCCCTTTCATATCTATGATGAGAAGGGTATTCGTGAGAACGCCAAGGCGTTGAAGGAAGCTTTTGCGTGGAATCAGGGATATAAGGAATTCTTTGCGGTGAAGGCGACCCCCAATCCTTTTCTGATCAATATTTTGAGGGAATATGGCTGCGGCTGTGACTGTTCCTCTATGACAGAGCTGATGTTGTCCCATGCCATGGGGCTGCCGGGGGAGGATATCATGTTTTCATCCAATGACACACCGGCGGAGGAGTTTGCCTATGCGGCAAAGATTGGCGCTACGATCAATCTGGACGATATCACCCATATAGATTTTTTGGAGAAAACAATCGGCTATCTGCCCAAGACTTTGAGCTGTCGTTATAATCCCGGCGGGTACTTTTCCATCAGCAACAGTATTATGGACAATCCGGGGGATGCTAAGTATGGCTTTACCACTGAGCAGCTTTTTGAGGGCTTTAGGATCTTGAAGGCGAAGGGCGTGGAGAATTTTGGCATTCATGCTTTTTTAGCCAGCAATACGGTAACCAATGAATATTATCCGACGCTTGCAAGAACCTTGTTTGAGACTGCGGTGAAGCTGCAGAAGGAGACGGGGGCGCATATTGCTTTTATCAATCTGTCCGGCGGTATCGGTGTTCCCTATCGCCCCGATCAGGAGCCCAATGACATTCGGGCGATCGGTGAGGGCGTGCGCAAGGTTTATGAGGAGGTACTGGTGCCTGCGGGTATGGGGGACGTGGCGATTTACACGGAGCTTGGGCGTTTTATGATGGCTCCCTACGGGCATCTTGTGACCAAGGTATTACATGAGAAACACACCCACAAGGAATACATTGGTGTGGATGCCTGTGCGGTGAATTTGATGCGCCCTGCCATGTATGGTGCGTATCATCATATCACTGTGCTGGGCAAGGAGAACGCGCCCTGTGACCACACCTATGACGTGACGGGTTCCCTTTGTGAGAATAATGACAAATTTGCCGTGGATAGGGAGCTTCCGGCAATTGAGATCGGTGATTATCTGGCGATTCATGACACAGGGGCACATGGATTTGCTATGGGCTATAATTATAATGGGAAATTAAAGTCTGCGGAGTTGTTGCTCCGTGAGGACGGAAGTGTACAGCTGATTCGCCGTGCGGAGACGCCAGAGGACTATTTTGCAACCTTTGACTGCTTTGAAATCTACGATAAGATGGACTTTGACGGATCAAAGTAATGCAAATCGGTATCAAGGGAGGACAGGCGAATGAGATATCCTAAGGATTTGCCAAATGGCGGTACGATAGGGTTTGTTGCACCCTCCTTTGGCTGTCAGATAGAGCCTTACAGAAGCGGTTTTGAGAATGCGCAGAGGAAATTCCGGGAATTGGGCTATTCTCTCCAGTTGGGGCCCAATTGTTATGCCGGGGAGGGAATCGGCATCAGCAACACGCCGCAGGCATGTGCGGAGGAACTGATGCACTATTATTGCAGCAAGGAAAACGATTGCCTTATTTCCTGCGGCGGTGGGGAGCTTATGTGTGAAATTCTCCCATATATGGATTTTGAGGGCATCAGGAAGGCGGCACCCAAGTGGTATATGGGGTATTCGGATAATACGAATTTTACTTATCTGCAGGCTGTCCTGTGTGACACGGCAGCCATATACGGTCCCTGTGCGGCGGCTTTTGGCATGGAGCCATGGCATAGCGCCTTGGAGGATGCCATGGGGCTGCTGACCGGAGGGCAGGATGTTGTGCAGGGGTATGACAAGTGGGAGATAGAGTCTCTTAAGGATGCGGAACACCCTTTGGCGCCATATCATGTGACACAGGAGAGGGCGCTGAAATCATTTATTGGGCGTGTTCCCGCGGGCGGGGAAGCTATCCATATGAGGGGCAGACTGTTGGGAGGATGTATGGACTGCCTGGTCACTCTTTTGGGTACTCGATTTGACAAAACGACAGAGTTTGTGGCAAATTACAAAGAGGACGGGATCATCTGGTTTTTGGAGGCATGTGACCTGAATGTGTTTGGAATCCGCAGGTCTATGTGGCAGATGGAGGAGGCTGGCTGGTTTGAGCACGTAAAGGGATTTCTGATAGGGCGCCCCTTGTGTTTTGGACAGGAAATGATGGGGCTTGACGCTTATGGGGCGGTGCTGGAAATCGCGGGCAGAAAGAAGGTGCCTGTAGTCATGGATGTGGATTTGGGACATTTGCCGCCTATGATGCCGTTGATCGTGGGAAGCGTGGGCGAGGTAGATGTCAAGAATAATGATATCTCGATCAGGATGCATCGCATTTAACTGCGGAAGAGGAATGTTACGGTTCAGCTCTCACATTCATAAAAGTTTTAAAGCTTTTAGAATAAAAGTTTTTTGAAAACATCTTGCCAAAATAGAAATTCTGTGCTAAGATACTATTTGTTGTGAGACTTCACACATGCCGGCGTGTCGGAATGGCAGACGAGGCAGACTCAAAATCTGTTGTGGGCAACCACGTGCGGGTTCAAGTCCCGCTGCCGGCATTGAAATGATGGAAGGGCAGGTTCGAAAGGACTTGCCCTTTTTTATGCGCAGCCCCATGCAGATGGAATGCAAATTTCTTCCCTTTTTCATATTTATTTTTTCCCAAATTTGTTGTATAGTAATAATATATGTGCATCTATTTTGAATGTATCAGGGTGACGGTATGACTTGTAAAGAGTTTGAGAAGTTGATTCCCGATTTTTTGGAGCGGAAAATGAACTATCTCACATTAAAGAAATTTATAGAGCATATGGAGACCTGTGAAGAATGTCATGAGGAATTAGAGATTCAGTTCTTGGTGACAGGGGTGGTGCAGTACTTGGAGGAGGGAGACACCTTTGACTTGCAGAGTGAGCTTGAGCAGCGATTGGAGGATGCGAGAAAAAGGGTGAAGTTCCGTGCTGTATTCCTATATCTGAGCGCTGGGCTGGAGACTCTTGCGATCGCCCTGATAGTGGGATTTGTGATATGGGCGTTGCTATAATATTGTGAATGTTGGGATGGATGAACTGATAAAAGGATGGTAATATGAAGAAACTTGTGTTGATAGATGGTCACAGTATATTGAACCGGGCGTTTTACGGGGTGCCGGAGCTCAGCAATTCGGAAGGGCTGCACACCAATGCGATTTTCGGCTTCCTGAATATTATGTTCAAGATTTTGGAGGAGGAGAAGCCCGATTATCTGGCGGTGGCGTTTGACGTACATGCGCCGACCTTCCGCCATGAGATGTACGAGGCGTACAAGGGAACTAGGAAGCCTATGCCGGAGGAGCTTCGGGAGCAGGTTCCCGTGATGAAGGATGTGCTTCGTGCCATGAACATCGTGATCGTGGAGCAGGCAGGGTTGGAGGCGGATGATATTCTGGGTACTCTTGCGAAGAAGGCGGAGAGGGACGGCATGGCGGTCTCCCTCGTGTCCGGCGACAGGGACTTGCTGCAAATTGCCACGGACACCATTAAGATACGGATACCCAAGACAAAGCGAAACGGCACGGAAATAGAGGATTATTACGCGGCGGATGTGCTTGCCGCTTATCAGGTGACGCCGGAACAGTTTATTGACGTGAAGGCGCTTATGGGGGACACGTCGGATAATATTCCCGGTGTGCCCAAGGTGGGGGAGAAGACCGCCACGGCGTTGATTGTGGAATATAAATCGCTTGACAATCTCTATGAGCATGTGGAAGAGGTGTCTAAGAATGCTATCAGGGAGTCGCTGATTCAGAACAAGGAGCTTGCGGATCTGAGTAAGAAACTGGCCACCATCAAGATCGACTGTGATTTACAGCTCGATTATGAGGCGGCGGGTGCAAAGGATTATTACACGCCAGAGGCATATGCGCTTTTTAAGAAGCTGGAATTTAAAAATATGTTGGGCCGTTTTGATCAGAAGCAGGTGAATCAGGAGGCTGACATTTCTGTCAATTTTATATCTCTTGCGGACTTGAAGGAATTGCACACGCTGGCGGATCGAATCGAGAAGCAGGCAGACAAGTCCTCCTATGTGGGATTGTATCTGATGCAGGAGAATCATCAACTTTTGGGTGTGGCGATGTCGCTCTCGGAGGATGAAACGTATTTTTATGCGGTGAATTGCAGGAAGGAGACTGTGGGGCAGCTTTCCCTGTTCGATGAGCCCGAGAATCAGGAGGACGAGACGGAGGAGGTTCGCCGCATTCTGACAACGCTGTCAAGTCACGCACGGATTGCTACTTTTGATGTCAAGAAGGCGTATGACTATCTGGCGCAGGATAGCACCGAGCGATATTTTGATATATTGATCGGCGCATATTTGCTCAATCCGTTAAAAAGTGATTACGATATCGAGGCAATCGCCTCCGAGCATCTGGGAATGATGCTTCCCGGTGCGGCGGAGCTTTTTGACAAGAGAAAATTGTCCGAGGTTCTGGAACAGGAGCCGGAGAAGTGCAGGGCATATTTTGGCTATGGGGCTTATGTGGCGTGCCATGGAGCAAAGGTTTTGGAGCAGAAGCTCTCAGAGGTTCAGATGGACCTACTGATGCGGGAGATTGAGATGCCGCTTTCTCTGGTGCTCTATGATATGGAGAAGGAGGGCATCGAGGTTCGCAAGGAGGAACTGCAGGCCTATGGAGACGCTTTGGTGGATCGCATAGAGGAGTTGGAAGGGGCGATTCACAGGCAGGCAGGGGAGGAATTTAATATTAATTCCCCCAAACAGCTTGGCGAGATTCTGTTTGAGAAATTAAAGCTGCCCGGCGGAAAAAAGACGAAAACGGGGTATTCTACTGCGGCGGAGGTTTTGGAGAAGCTTTCTGAGGATCACCCGATTGTGAAGGATATTTTGGAATACCGGGGGCTTGTGAAGCTCAAGTCCACCTACGCGGAGGGTTTGGCTGTCTGTATCGGGGAGGACAAGCGGATTCATTCCAATTTTAACCAGACGATTACCGCCACGGGGCGCATCAGCTCCACGGAGCCCAATCTACAGAATATTCCCACGAGGACAGAGCTTGGGAAACAGCTTCGCAAGGTGTTCGTGCCAAAGGAGGGGTTCCTCTTTATGGATGCAGACTATTCCCAGATTGAATTGCGTGTGTTGGCGCATATGTCGGGGGATGAGCAGTTGATTGAGGCTTATCGCATGGACGAGGATATTCATAGGATTACGGCCTCCAAAGTATTCCACACACCTTTTGAGGAGGTGACGGATTTGCAGAGACGCAATGCCAAGGCAGTCAATTTTGGTATTGTGTATGGCATCAGCTCCTTCGGGTTGAGTCAGGATTTGAGTATCAGCCGCAAGGAAGCCACGGAGTATATTGAACAGTATTTTGCCACCTATCCGGGGATTAAAATCTTTTTGGATCGATTGGTGGAGGATGCCAAGAAGAATGGTTATGTGACTACCATGTTTCACAGAAGGCGTCCGGTGCCGGAGCTTTCTTCCTCCAATTATATGCAGCGTTCCTTCGGGGAGCGGGTGGCAATGAATTCACCCATTCAGGGAACGGCGGCGGATATCATTAAGATTGCTATGATCAAGGTTTGGGATGCCCTGCGTCAGTCGGGGTTAAGATCCCGGTTAATCCTGCAGGTACATGACGAACTGCTCATCGAGACGGCGGAGGATGAGGTGGAGCAGGTGCGGGATATTTTGGTGAAAAATATGAAGGCCGCGGCCGATCTGGCAGTGACCTTGGAGGTGGACGTGCACACCGGCGCGAATTGGTACGAGGCAAAATAATGGCATGTGAGCGAGATGGGGTAAGGTATGCGCTTTATCGGTATCACTGGCGGCGTGGGCGCCGGCAAGTCGAAACTTTTGGAATATATCAGCAGGCATTATCTCTGTGAGATCTATCTTGCGGACGAGGTAGCTCATCAGGTGAAAGCAAAGGGAACAGCCTGTTATGAACGGTTGATTGAACTGCTTGGAACCGAAATCCTGCAGGAGGATGGCGAGATTGACAAAGGGATTATGGCGGCAAAGATTTTTGGCGACGAGGGGCTGTTGGAACAGGTAAACGCGATTGTACACCCGGCGGTTCGGGAGTATCTTTTGGAGAGATTGGAAGAGGCAAGGCATAAGTCCGAAGTGGAGTTGTTTTTTGTGGAGGCGGCGCTCTTAATCGAGGCAGGTTATGGCGACCTCGTGGACGAGATGTGGTATATTTATGCGCAGGAGGATATCAGGAGAGAGCGGCTTGCCGTGGGCAGGGGTTACAGTCAGGAGAAGATTGGGAATATTATGGGGAATCAGTTGACCGAGGAAGAATTTCGGCAGAACTGTGATTTCGTGATAGACAACAGTGGCGGGCTGGAGGACAGTTTTCGCCAAATAGATACAAAATTGGAGGCTTTTTCATGGCGGGATTAAATGAAATCAGAGAAAATCAGGGGCAGCTTGTGTTTGGATTGGATATTGGCACAAGGAGTATCGTGGGAACTGTCGGTTATCTCAATGGCAGTAAGTTTCATGTGATGGCACAGCGTTCCAGAGAGCACGAGACCAGGGCCATGCTGGATGGACAGATCCACGATATCGGCAAGGTGGGGCAGACCATATCCATAGTGAAGAAGCAGTTGGAGGAGGATCTGAAATGCAATCTCACGGAGGTGTGTATAGCGGCGGCAGGGCGTGTGCTGCGCACTGTTACCACCACGGTGGAGTACAGCTTTGAGAGTGAGAAGGAGATTACGGACGAGGATATCTATACTTTGGCGACCATGGGGGTAGAGCATTCCTATGAGGAATTTCAGAAAGCCAATGACATGGATATGAAGTTCTATTGTGTGGGTTACACCCCGATGCGTTACTATATGAATGGCTATCAGATCGGGAATCTTGAGGGGCACAAAGCCAAGACCATCTCGGCGGATTTCATCGCGACTTTCCTGCCGGATGATGTGGTGGATGGTTTGTATAAAGCGGTGGAGATGGCAGGGCTTCATGTGAACAATCTGACATTGGAGCCTATCGCGGCGATTCAGGTCGCCATTCCGGAGAAATTCAGGATGTTGAATATGGCGCTGGTGGACGTGGGTGCGGGAACCAGTGATATCTCGATTACCAAGGAGGGGACGATCACTGCCTATGGCATGATTCCCGTGGCGGGGGACAGTCTCACGGATATTGTGGTACAACATTGCCTGGTGGATTTTGAGACGGCGGAGCAGATCAAGCGCAAAGCGGGCACAGAAGAACGGATAGAGTATCTTGATATTATGGGATTACCCCAGACGATCACCGCAGAGGAAGTGAATGAGCTGTTAAAGCCTGCCGTGGAGGATATGACGAAACAGGTTGCTGAGTGCATCAAGGAACTGAATGGTGATAAGCCGGTCAGTGCAGTGTTTGTCGTGGGCGGAGGCGGCACGGTCTCTGGTTATACGGAAGCCTTGGCTGAGGAACTGGGTATCATGAAGGAGCGTGTGGCGATCCGTGGCAGAGAGGTGATGCAGAATATCGTGTTTGAGATAGAGAATGCCCGCATGGATTCCTTGATGGTGACGCCAATCGGCATCTGCCTGAGCTTTTATGAGCAGAGCAATAACTTCATTTTTGTGGAGTTTAACGGCGAGCGTATGAAGCTCTATGACAATGGACGGCTGTCTGTGGCTGACGCGGCGATGCAGATTCAATTTACCAACGAGGATCTGTTTCCAAAGCGCGGCAAGGCACTGACATTTACGGTCAACGAAAAATCCCGGATGGTGAGAGGCAGTCAGGGAGAGGCCGCTGTCATCAAATTAAATGGTGACCCGGCGGATCTGCATACCAAGATCAACAGCGGCGATATCATAGAGGTGACCGCGTCCACGGCAGGGGAGCCTGGAAATCAGGAGCTGGGAGGAATTCCCGAGCTTGCAGAGCAGCTGCATGTGATTGTGAATGGCAACAAGATTGATTTGCCCAAGACCGCGGAGGTCAACGGAAACAGAGAGAACGAGTTCTATCAGATTCAGGAAAATGATGACATTAAGGTACGCAATTATTATACCGTGCAGGAGGTTGCCGGTTTTCTTGATGTGCCCCTCGGCGGGGATATCAAGGTCAATGACACCCCGGCGAAACCGAGCACGAAGATTTATGAGAATTTTACCGTGACTTGGGATATGAACGCAGCCGCATGGTATCCTCTTGATGATGAGGAAGATGAAGAGGAGGAGTCTGAGGGTTCCGGCGAGAGTCGTGAGGAAGGCGCACAGACGGGTGACAGGACAAGCACTTTGAATAGTGGGGCAGAGCCTGCTGAAGCGCATGCAGATAGTGATACGCATGCGAATAGCGAGGCAGAGTCTGCGGTTACAAGTGCGGAGAGCAAGAGCCAGACTCAAGACAATACAGGAAAGAAGACCGAGAAGACCGTGCCGGGCAGCAGGGAAGTCAAGGTGATGGCGAATGAGCAGATGGTAACGTTGCGCAACAAGAAAGAATATGTGTTTGTGGATATTTTTGATTATATTGAATTTGATTTAAAAGATTCCAGAGGCAGAACCATTGTGACGAAGCTGAATAAGCGCAGCGCCGATTATATGGAGAAGCTTAAGGATGGAGATGTCATTGAAATCTATTGGGAAGAGAGTGGGAAAAAATCATGAGACTGTGCAGTATTGCGAGCGGAAGCAGCGGAAACTGTATTTATGTGGGAAGCGATGCCACGCATCTTCTGGTGGATGTGGGGATCAGCGGCAAACGGACGGAGAGCGGCTTGAATTATTTGGGGCTTACGGGACAGGACATTGATGGGATATTGATCACACATGAACATGCGGATCATATTAATGGATTGGGAGTGATTGTCCGCAAATACGGAATTCCAATTTATGCCACCAAGGGAACAATAGAGGCAATCAAGCGTTCCGGAGGTGTGGGAGAGATAGACGAGGGGCTTTTTCACGAGGTATACGAGGACGAGAAGCTGATCATTAAAGATTTGGCCATCAACCCCATGAAGGTCGCCCACGACGCAGCGCAGCCCGTCGCATACCGGGTATCTTATGGGCGCAAAAAGGTAGCGATCTGTACGGATCTGGGGCATTTTACGGATTATACGGTGGACTGCCTGAGGGGGATGGATGTCCTGTTCTTGGAGGCCAATCATGATGTGAACATGTTGCAGGTGGGGCCCTATCCCTATTATTTAAAGCAGAGGATTCTGGGGGACAAGGGACATCTTTCCAACGAGAATTCAGGAAGGCTGTTGAGTCGCGTGCTTCATGACGGGGTGCAGTCTATTATTTTGGGGCATCTGAGCAAGGAGAATAATCTGCCGGAGCTCGCCTATGAAGCGGTGCGCATGGAGATTACGCTGGGGGACAATCCCTACAATGCCAACGACTTCCGGATGCAGGTTGCGAAGCGCAGTGAGCCCACTCCGGCGATACAGATCGCGTAGGTTGAGGGAGTATATATAAAAAAGCCGTTAAAACGGTGGAAGGTGAGGAGCATATGAAGAAGATCATAATAACAGTAGTCGGCAAGGATACCGTGGGAATTATTGCAAAGGTTTGCACTTATTTGGCAGAGAACAAAATCAATATTTTGGACATCTCCCAGACGATTGTGCAGGATTATTTTAATATGATGATGATTGTGGATATGAATGCCTCCGCAAAGGTGTTTGGCGATATGGCGGATGAACTGGCTGCATTGGGCGAGGGAATCGGTGTGGTCATCAAGTGCCAGAAGGAAGAAATCTTCGACCAGATGCATCGTATATAAGAAGCGGAAAGGATAATAGAGGTAATATGATTAACCAGTATGAGGTAATTGAGACCAATGAAATGATTGAAAAGGAAAATCTGGACGTGCGCACCATCACGCTGGGCATCAGTCTGTTGGATTGCATTGATTCAGATTTGCATAAATTGGGAGAGAGGATTCGCGGGAAGATTTTCGAGGCGGCAAAGGATCTGGTTCATGTAGGTGAGGAAATCTCCAGAGAATATGGTATCCCCATCGTCCATAAGCGGATTGCCGTGACTCCCATTGCGATGGTAGGCGGGGCTGCCTGCCGGACGAAGGAGGATTTTGCCTATTTGGCGAAGGTTCTTGATGATGTGGCTCATGAGGTCGGGGTGAACTTTATCGGCGGATACTCCGCTTTGGTCACTAAGGGAATGACACATGCGGATGAGCTTTTAATCCGTTCGATTCCGCTGGCGCTGTCCACCACGGAGCGGGTGTGCAGTTCCGTGAACCTGGGATCCACCCGCACAGGTATCAATATGGATGCGGTGAAGCTTATGGGAGAGGTGATCAAGGAGACCGCGGAGTACACTAAGGAGGCAGATTCGCTGGGGTGTGCCAAGCTGGTGGTTTTCTGTAACGCGCCAGATGACAATCCTTTTATGGCGGGTGCGTTTCACGGTGTTACGGAGGCGGACAAAATTATCAATGTGGGAGTCAGCGGTCCGGGTGTGGTGAAAAATGCATTGGAGCGCGTGCGCGGAGAGAATTTTGAGGTGTTGTGTGAGACCATCAAGAAAACGGCCTTTAAGGTGACCCGCGTGGGGCAGCTGGTGGCTCAGGAGGCTTCCAGGATGCTGAACGTGCCGTTTGGCATTGTGGATTTATCTCTTGCGCCCACACCGGCGATCGGGGACAGCGTGGCGGATATCCTGTGTGAGATCGGGCTGGAATACGCGGGTGCGCCCGGAACCACGGCAGCCCTTGCGCTCTTGAATGATCAGGTCAAAAAGGGAGGCGTGATGGCGTCCTCCTATGTGGGAGGTCTAAGTGGCGCTTTTATTCCCGTCAGTGAGGATCAGGGGATGATAGATGCTGTGGCCGCGGGTGCGCTTTCTCTTGAAAAGCTGGAGGCCATGACCTGTGTTTGCTCTGTGGGACTTGATATGATCGCGGTTCCCGGGGATACCAAGGCCACGACACTCTCCGGAATTATAGCGGATGAGATGGCGATCGGCATGGTGAATCAGAAGACCACGGCGGTGCGTATCATTCCCGTGGTCGGCAAGGGAGTGGGGGAGAAGGTAGAGTTCGGCGGATTGTTGGGCTATGCGCCCATTATGCCTGTGAATCCTTTTTCCTGTGATGAATTTGTGAACCGTGGCGGAAGAATTCCCGCCCCGATTCATAGCTTTAAAAATTAATAAGGATTATATTGATTTCAGACAATCACGAGAGGGATGCGATACTCGCTGACCATGGGGGTGCCGGAGCGGATGGCGGTGGCACTCCTGTAGACGGCGTTCATGCGCAGCTCTCTTTTTAACATGGCAAGACTGCTCTCATCTAACACCTGCTCCGCGTCCGCAAGCTTTGTCAAAAGAGGAATGCAGGCGTTTTCTTTGATGGCGGTAAGCAGTCCTTCCGCCTCTTTGCGAAAGCCCAGAACACGGGCATAATTTATGTAATCATTCTGTTGGAGCATCTCCATTTCATCCGTCCTGATATTGAGCAAAATATGCATAAGGCACCGGCTGATGCGTGTGAAGGTCATATCCTTTGTCTTAAGCAGTTCACAGAAGTTGTGGAAGCTTGTAAAGTCACACAGGTGGTTGCGGATACGGTCAGAGAGTTCCTCCGAGACATCCAGATAGCTGGTGTAACCTTCGTCCGCCTCCATCAAAAGCTTGTAGTGCAGAGGACCGGATAAATCGTTGATCTGCAGACATTGACCGTCTGTAATGGCAGCGCTCAATATCTCATAGGCAGATGCCGGCATCTGGTCGGAGAGTGCCTGCAGGTTGCCTCCGTCATAAATCGCGTGTCGAAGCGCCAAAGCCGAGCTCTGGTGCGTCCCCAACATTCTGTCATGATAGTTGGAGGAGGTGCGCTTCGTCGTTATGGGTTTGATGGCGCTGTTTCTGCGTTTGAGCGCCTTCAGATAGGCAATGCCCAGAATATTGTTGGCGGAGGAGAGGATATCTCTGCAATCGCTTAAATCCGGACGAAAACGCATCAGCGCATTGGTTCTTGCAATGGGGTAGGAAAGCCCCTGCTTTAAATATTGCTTTAACAGGGCAGAATATTCCTCCGGCTCCTCCTCAAGGATGTCTGCGATCTGCTGCAAGGTGTCCACGTCCCCGCACTCACTGCCAAAACACAGGAAATTTACCACTCCCAGTTTATCCAAAAGCGTCACGGCGCCCGTGGCAAAATAATCCGCGCTGGAGGCGGAATAGAGCGTGGGAAGCTCTATCACCAGATCAGCCCCGTTTCTGAGAGCCATCTCGGCGCGTTTGAATTTGTCCAAGAGGGCGGGGGTGCCTCTCTGCATGAAACTCCCGCTCATGACAATGACCGTATAGTCCGCTTCGGTCTGGGCTTTTGCATCCTGCAGCTGATAGCCATGGCCGTTATGAAAGGGATTATACTCAGCGATAACGCCGTTTACCTTAAATTCCTGATTGCTTTTTGGATTAGAATAATTCACGATTACCTCCCACGGATTGAATATGTGAAAAAAATAACATATGGTAAAACACATATTATATCTTGTTAAATATTTACAAATTTAGTATAATACAAGTATCTGAATTTGTTAAGATGTTTTATAAAATTTGTTGATGGAAAGGAGAAATGAACATGTCATACATTGACATAATCAAGGAGAGAGCAAAGCTCGACAAGAAAACAATCGTACTACCAGAGTCTAATGACAAGAGGACGCTTCTGGCGGCGGCAAAGCTGATGGAAGAGGGCATTGCGGACATTATCATGATTGGTGACGAGGAAAAGATCATGGATGGTGCCGGATGGTTGGAGATTGATCTCACTGGAGTGAAGATTGTGAACCCCAAGACCACCGATAAGCTGGATTCTTATGTGAACCTGTTGTATGAGACCAGAAAGGCGAAAGGCATGACGGAGGAAATGGCGAGGGAGATTCTCCTGAAGGATTACCTGACCTTCGGCATTGTGATGGTAAAGGCAAATGAGGCGGATGGTATGGTTGCCGGCGCTTGCCATTCCACCGCAGACACGTTGAGACCCGCGCTGCAGATATTGAAGACGGCGCCCGGCGTGAAGCTTGTATCGGCATTTTTCGTCATGGATACCCAGTTCAAGGAGATGGGAGAGAATGGCGCGTTTATTTTTGCAGACTGTGGTCTGAATCAAGACCCTACCGCTGAGGAATTGGCGGCGATAGCAGACTCCTCCTCCAGAAGCTTTAAGGCTTTGGTAGGTCCCAAGCCTGTGATTGCAATGCTCAGCCATTCTACCAAGGGCAGTGCCAAGCATGCATTGGTGGACAAGGTTGTGGAGGCTACCAATATTGCAAAGGAACAGTACCCCAATCTGGTGCTGGACGGCGAGCTGCAGTTGGATGCCGCTCTGGTTCCCTCTGTTATGAAGACCAAGGCGCCCGGAAGCCCCGTGGGTGGTATGGCGAACGTATTGATCTTCCCGAATCTGGACGCAGGCAATATCGGTTATAAGCTGGTGCAGAGATTGGGCGGAGCGGAGGCTTATGGTCCCATGCTTCAGGGTATTGCAAAGCCTGTAAATGACCTCTCCCGTGGTTGTTCCTGGCAGGATATTGTGGGTGTTGTTGCCCTCACCGCCGTGCAGGCTCAGTTGGTGTAATAAACATAAAAGATTTTTCATAGAAAGGTAGATAATCCAATGAATATATTAGTTATCAATTGCGGAAGTTCTTCCCTGAAATATCAGGTTATCAATTCTGACACAGAGCAGTGTATCGCAAAGGGTCTCTGTGAGAGAATCGGTATTGACGGCAGCCAGATCACCTATGCTCCCGCTGGCGGCGAGAAGGAAGTGACTGTGACTCCCATGCCGGATCACACCGAGGCAATCCGTCTGGTGTTGGATGCGTTGACAAACGCTAAGACGGGTGTTGTCAAGAGCCTGGATGAGATTGGTGCTGTGGGACATCGTGTGGTGCATGGCGGTGAGAAATTTGCGGCCTCCACGATTATCACGGACGAGGTGATGAAAGCGATCGAAGAGTGTAATGACCTCGCACCGCTGCACAACCCTGCCAATATCATCGGTATCAATGCCTGCAAGAAGCTGATGCCCGGAACTCCCATGGTGGCAGTGTTCGACACAGCTTTCCATCAGACCATGCCGGAGGAGGCTTATATGTATGGCCTTCCCTATGAGTATTATAAGAAATACAAAATCAGAAGATACGGTTTCCACGGAACCAGCCATTCCTATGTGTCCAAGAGGGCTGCAGAGGTGCTTGGCAAGAAATACGAGGATTTAAAGATTGTTGTCTGCCATCTGGGTAACGGGGCAAGTATCTCCGCTGTCAAGAACGGCAAGTGCGTGGACACTTCCATGGGTCTGACCCCCTTGGAGGGTTTGATCATGGGTACCCGTTCCGGCGATATTGATCCCGCTATCATGGAGTTTATCGCACATAAGGAGAATAAATCCATTGATGAGATTATGACAGTTCTGAACAAGCAATCCGGTGTTCTGGGTCTGTCAGACAACCTCTCCTCCGATTTCCGTGATCTGGAAGCAGGGCACAACAATGGTGATGCCAACGCGACCAGAACACTGAAAACTTTTTGCTACCGTGTGGCAAAGTACATTGGTGCCTATGTGGCAGCGATGAACGGTGTGGACGTGATCTGCTTCACGGCAGGTGTGGGCGAGAATGCGGCGCTGGTGAGATCCATGGTTTGTGAGTATCTCGGCTACTTGGGCGTGACCATTGACTCCGCGGCAAACGGCAAGCGCGGTGAGGATATCGCGATTTCCACTCCTGAGAGCAAGACCACAGTGATGGTAATTCCTACCAACGAGGAGCTTGCCATTGCGAGAGAGACCGTGAGATTGGTGTAATGATGTAGTATGTTGCTGTGAGTTATAAACCGCCAGATGCCCTGACAATCGTCAGTGGTCATCTGGCGGTTTGCTTTTGCATCATATCTGCATCATTTTCTTTTTTTCGACAAAAAGAATTGAGTTGTGAAAAATGGAATGTTATACTGTTATGGACACAAGCGGTATTGTGGAGGAAATTATTTCATGTGGATGAAAGCTAACAAAAGCACAGCAATTACTTTAATATCTGCCACACTGATAATTGTGACAATTATGTCATGCACTATTGAATTCCCAACAGACAGGGTGTATGCGGTGGGAATTTCGGAGAGTGGCGCAGTGCAGTCAAATCATGAGCAGCAAGAGGAGGCGGAGCTCATTGCCGCCTACAATGCGTATCAGGAGCGGTTTGACAGTATTGTCACCATGAGGGATATTACCGCCCAAGGATATGAGATCGTGGAGAAACATGTATTTGACATCCCTCTGGTGACCTATCTGCCAGAGGAGAGCTGGGAGAAGCCGGATGTGCCGCAGGCGGCGGAGGTGTTCCGGCCGGAGCGGATGTTTGTGGTTGGCTCGGAGGATGCGGTTGCCGTGCAGCAGGTTCCGACCCTTCGGTTTTTTACGGCGATTGAGAAGGAGTGCCATAGAGCAGCGGTATTCTTGGCGGACAGCGATGGAACGATTGTGTATAAAACCAATCAGCTTGAGTGCAATTACGCTTTGCGGGGGAAGTACGAGCAGCCGATTGTGGATATGGTTTCTGTCGCATTTCAGGATTTGAACGGTGACGAGCGGATGGATATCATTCTGATAGCGGGCTGTGAGGTTGAAACAGAGGAAGGGGATGTCAGTCATACTAAAATTTATAAGATAGGGGAGGTTTTGTTCCAAAGCGAGGAGGCAAACAACTTTTTTTATAGGGATTGGCGTGTCAATGATAAGCTCAACCGCTTTGGCATGAACAAAAACGCCAAGTGTATCCGCTCCTTTGTGCGGGACGGACGTTCCACGGAGTTCCTCTACACGGCGACGACGGAGGAGGAGCTTTTGGCGAATGGATTTCAGGTGACACAGGAGCAAAGCTACTGGCGCAGTTACGAGAAGCTTGGCAAGCTAAAGGTTTTGCCGGGAACCTTTCGCATGGCGGATTATGATATTTTCAAGATTTATATGATAAACGAGCAGGGAAATATTGTGTGGAGCTTTGATCCCATGGGTGGGTATGACAATCTCTATTCCTTGCGTGGTATGAGCGCCAAGGATTTGGATGGGGATGGAATGAAAGATATGCTGGTGGTTGCCCGTTACAGCAGCGAGGGAGAGAATGGAGAGATGGTGGTGGAAGGACAGTTTTCCATCTATTATCAGCGAACAGGAGGATTTGACGAGGATACAGAGTTTGTGAGGGATAATCCCTATCAAGACGAGGATACCGTGGAAGGTCTTGTGAAAAAAATACGGGCTTATTGGGGCTGGAAGGAGTAAAGAAGGACTGATGATCAAGATTTTGATTGTGGATGATGAGAAGCCAATCTGTGATTTGATAGATATGAATCTATCGGCGGCAGGATATTTTTGTAAGGCGGTGCAGGACGGGATGCAGGCGATTGAGCTGTTGGAGAGGGAACAGTTTGATTTGGTGCTGTTGGATATCATGCTGCCCGGCGCCAGCGGTTATGACATTATGGAATATATCCGTCCCCAGAAGATTCCAGTGATTTTTATCACGGCAAAAAATGAGGTAAAGGATCGTGTCAAGGGGCTTCGCCTTGGGGCGGAGGACTATCTGGTCAAGCCCTTCGAGGTGGTGGAGCTGATTGCCAGGGTGGAGGTCGTCCTGCGTCGTTTTGACAAGACGGAAAAGCTTCTGCAGGCGGGCGAAGTGGTGGTGGACGTGGAAGCACGCAAGGTCACCAGAGCGGGGAAGCCCGTGGTACTCACGAACAAAGAGTATGGTCTGTTGGTGTTGTTTATACAGAATAAAAATGTTGCTCTTTTCAAAGAGACCCTCTATGAGAAAGTTTGGGGGGATGAGTATATCGCGGACAGCCGCACATTGGAGCTTCATGTGCAGAGGCTTCGGAAAAAGATGGGATGGGAGCATAATCTGGTGGCGGTCTACAAGGTGGGCTATCGCCTGGAAATATAGTGTTCTATGCAATGGGTGATTGAGAAGCCTTGGCATCGCAATCGCCAAATTCTACATCAAATGGGAGGAACAGTCGGAAATATGAAATTTTCCTACAAAATACTGCTATGGACGATTGTAATAATGGCAGCGGCTTTTGGAATCAGCGGGTATATATTCGTCAACTTTGTGTTTGAGACTTCTCTTGGGCGGGAAATCGGTCAGGCTATGGACGAGAGCAGCATCCTTCGGTTTGCCTTTGAGACAGCGGCATTAAATATTCCATCCAAATATGACGTGCTGCAGGACAACACCATTGAGCAGATCGGGTCAAATCTCGAGACAGGCGGCAGCGGAAGTGATCGGCTTCTTCGCCTGTCTGACGAAAACAGGACACCGCTCTATGCCAGTGACGGCTTTGTGACGGGGACGGATTTTCTTGCGCAGATAGACGAGCAGACCCGCATTTATCAGGTGATCTCGGAAGGAGAGCGCTATTATGTGCAGACCGGAACTGTGATCAATGCCTTGGATCGCATTATTTATCTGGAAACGATGAAGGATGTGACGGAGGTGTTCGAGGAGCGGTCAGAGGGGTTTTCCATGTATCGGAAAATGACGTTACTGGTGCTTTTCCTAAGCTCCGTGGTGATGTTCTTTATCTCTTCCTGGTTGACCAAACCGATCAGACTTTTGACGAGGGCCACAAAGAAGATGGCGCAGGGGGATTACGGATATCGAGCGAAGCTGATTGGCAATGACGAGATGGGGCAGCTCACTCAGGATTTTAACCAGATGGCGAACGCTTTGGAGGAAAATATACATATGCTTGAGGAGGAACTGCAGGCAAGAGAGGAATTTATTGCGGCATTTTCCCATGAGTTAAAGACACCGCTCACTTCGATTATCGGATATGCGGATGTGCTTCGCTCCCGCAAGCTGGACGAGGAAAAGCATTTCCTGTCTGCCAATTATATATACACGGAGGGGAAAAGACTGGAAACCATGGCGTTTCGGCTTCTTGACCTGATCGTGACCAGAAGGGGAGAGGTGGAGCTGCAGGTTGTGGACACGGATGTCCTGTTTGAATATTTGAAGGAAATGTACGGTGCCCGGGAGGACTTGCAGATGAAATTTGAATTTCATTATACACCGGGCAAGATGTGTGCGGATTTAAATTTGATCAAGACAGTGATGATCAATCTGGTAGATAATGCCTGTAAGGCGTCAGAGCCGGGCAGTGTGGTGGAGATTATCGGCGAGAGATTGCAGGATGGATATTGGTTTGCGGTGAAGGATGTGGGCGTGGGCATTCCCAGAGAGGAGTGCCGCAAGATTACGGAGGCATTTTATATGGTGGATAAATCCCGTTCCCGCAGCAAGAATGGCGCGGGGCTGGGTCTGGCGCTCTGCACGGAAATACTGAATCTCCACAACAGCAATCTAGTGATTGAAAGTACGTTGGGCGAGGGGAGCTGCATCGGATTCCTGCTGCCGGACGCTGACGTGTCGCCTGATGATGTGGATACAGGCAGCGATATTTCGGATAACCTCGAAGAGATTATATGGGAAGGGGAGGATGTCTATGAAACCAAAGACGACGAAACAGAAGAAATCTAATATTCTGTTCTTTTTCATAGGGACGATTTTAGTGTTGGTTTTTGCGGTCTGGGGACCGGAATATTTGGCGGATTATTCAGACAGGACGACTCTGAACCATGTGACGGCAGAGCCGGCGGAAAACGTGAGCGAGGGCTATCGCTACGCGTTAAGTGGCAATGCCAGGATTTATATCCTCTCAAAGTGCCTGAACAGCCAGAGCCAGTCTGACAATGAGTTGAGTGGTCAAAGAGACATAGGGAATGTCAATTACGAGGAGCTGACCGGTACTTATGCGTTTGTGGTCAACAAACAGGGACCTTCCGAGCGGGAAATCACGCAGGAGGATATCTACAGGGTTTGTAATGAAGAGCTGGCAAAATTGCGCGATCAGGGTGTCCTGCCGGACGAGGTGAAGGAAGTGGCGGCGGCAAACTACAGCGCCGTGCTGTATTCTGCCATTGATGTGCTGGAACCCCGCAATAATGTGGCTGTCTGGAAGGTCAGCCTGTCCACGGACAAGCAGAATGCGGACAAGGCAGGGCGGCTGCTGGATGCGTATATTGATGCGGAGACCGGCAAGCTGTATGAGTTTTATGTGAGAACCAAGTCAACTTGGGACGATCTGGCGCCGGATGCCATGGTGGAAGCATGGGCAGAGTACATGGAGTTGTCCGGTCAGGAAGATTATGGGTCTGAGAATCCCTTATTGGAAAATACGCCCTATTATCAAAAATACCGTTTTGCCGGGGTGGACGAGGGCAGTACTGTGGTCACGATTGGATTTTATGAGGGAATCAATGAGTTGTATTTAAAAATATCTCGGTGAGATAATGATGCAACTAGTATGCAAAAATCATGTAATTAATATGCAGAAATGTTGAATCTTTGATGTTTTTGTCGTGTATTCTTCTTATATGGAACAGGGAACGCAATTTTCCGTTTAATTATAGGAGGAAAACGACATGTACAGAAGACAAGAATATAATTTGGTACGTTGTGACGGGCAAAAGAGGACAATTAGCGGGCGCAAGCGAGTGAGTATAAGGCGCAGACGGATTTATTTATGGAGATGCCTGCTTATCTGTATTCTGGCATTTGCCATAGGGAGTGCGTCCATACAGGTATTGTCAAGACAGCTGTACGTGGTTGCCGCGGAGTCAGGGACGGCGAGGGAGTCCTTCGCAAAAAATATTGATGATCTCATGACGCTTTCGGGGGATGGATACGATAGAGATTCAGCGGACATAGAGATGTCTGACACAGGTAGTCTGTTGGAAGATGAGGAGGCCGCTCCTGTGGTGAAGGAACGCCCCGATATCCTTGTGGCGCTTGACCCTGGTCATGGGGGAGAGGACGAGGGCTGCAGCCGACAGAAGGTTCTGGAGAAGGATGTGAATCTGCAGATTGCGAAAGCGGTGGAGAGCAGACTCGTAGAAATGGGTTATCAAGTAATGTTCACCAGGGATGGTGATACGAGCCTTACACTGGATCAACGGGTGGAACTGGCAAATGCTGCCGGAGCGGATGCCTATATCAGCATTCATCAAAATGCCTGTGAGGAACAAAGCTCTGATATATCAGGCATAGAAACCTGGTATAACGAGGAGAAAGGCGAGCAGGGCAGCAAGAGGCTGGCGCAATTGGTTCATAATGATGTAATTCTCTACACGGAGGCGAGGGACAGAAAGGTCATCGCGGATGACACGCTTCGGGTGATTCGGGAGACTAACATGCCGGCATGTCTGGTGGAGACAGGATTTCTCTCTAATGGGAAGGAGCGGGAGAAGCTGTGCTCGGAGGAATATCAGGAGAGGATTGCCGAGGGAATTGTGTCGGGTATCGATCTCTATTTTTTCCCCAAGACGATGTACCTGACCTTTGATGACGGGCCCACTGCGGAGAATACAGATGTAGTGCTGGATATTCTGAAAGAGCACAATATTAAGGCGACTTTTTTCCTGGTAGGTGAGAGTGTGGAGAGATATCCCGAGGTGGCAAAACGCATTGCGCAGGAGGGACATACCATCGGGATTCATTGTTACAATCATGATTACAAGAAGTTATACCAGAGCGTGGACAGTTATGTGGCGGACTTCGAGAAGGCACGTGAGGTAGTGAAAAACGCAACAGGGGTTGAGGTTAAGTTGTTCCGTTTCCCAGGCGGGAGCATCAATGCTTATAATAAGGGAGTCTATGAAAATATTATCGAGGAGATGACCGGAAGAGGATATATCTATTTCGATTGGAATGCCAGTTTGGAGGATGCCACGAAGCACAATGAGCCGGAGCTGTTGCTGCGCAACGCGAAGGAGAGCACCTTTGGCAGACGCAAAGTGGTGATGCTCGCCCATGACACGGTTTACAACACAGTGTCCTGTCTGGAAGAACTGATTGAGCAGTTCCCGGAGTATAGGATGCTCCCTCTCACGGAAGAAGTGGAGCCTGTGCAGTTCTAGGAAATTGGTAAAAGAGATGCGCTTTTGGTGTGAGAGGGCAGATAGAGGGGATTGAGATGGATGATCAGGAGAAAAAAGGGAAAAGCAGTTTTCCTTCAGACAAAATTCATATCCTGTGGGCAGGGGGTAGCGTGCTCCTCCTGGCGGCATGCATGATTATGTCGATTGTCCTGTCGGATGGGGATGCGGATTCGGATGCCGCGGACAAATTGGCGGAGACGGAGATTGTCGCATCGGAAGCGGGAGACGTGCAAGCATTTGAATTGGTAGAAGTGGGAGACAGCCAATCGGTGGAAGTGGAATCTTCCAACGAAAAAACGCTCCCTTTTTTTCTGGTAAATTTTGAGGAGGAAGGGGCAGAGATAGAAGCTTTTCGAGAGTTTCTGGAAGGGAAACGCACCGCCCTTGTGGAGCCTGAGTTTCATGGGTATCAACTTTTTTCGGATTATGAGTTCCATGAAGAGGAGACGGTTTGGCAGCTGAGAGTCGGGGGAGAAGCCACGCTGGCGGAACTGCTGGAAGCGTATTTTGCAGACGAGGACAGCGGGGCGGATGAAATCCTTTATGCGCTGACGGATATTGGCGGGGATGGAAGGCATGAGCTGTACGTGCGGGCGCAAGGAGACAAGAGCTGGGGATATGCGCAGCTGGTCATGGCATTCTATTATATCGGGGATGATTTGCATTTATCCTTTGCGGAGGAGGAAGGCGGAAGAAGTTCTCTGACCGTGACGGCAAAGGGGTATGTGCAATCCTCGGGAAGCACGGGCGCGGAGAGCATCAGCGGCGAGACGGGACGTATGGGAGCGGATGGAAAGTTTGAAGAATGGTATCGCTTCGAGGCTGGGACCGGCGCAGGGGTGCATAATCTGTTGGAGGACTGGGACGCCTACCAGCGTGTATTTTTGGATGAAAATAACAGTTTGGAGGAAGAACCCCAGATGGAGGTGGGGCTCTATACCATAGACGGGAAGCAGTATTATGAATATTGTTTTTACGAGGAGGCGACAAAGACACAGCGGGACAAATGCCAGGAGTATCTGGCTCTCTGTGAGGCGAGTCAGGGCATTGTTTTTACACCGCAGGAGGAATTGGATGTCATCCTGAAGATGCGTCAGGAGGCATTGGGAATCACGGATGACATGGTGGGGAACGGTTTGGAGTACCCTGACCCCATAGAATGGAGGAACGGCTTCTCTTATGTGTTCCGTGGAACGCAGGAGTGGCAGCAGGCATACTATGAGGTGCTCTGTAAGGCGAGGTGGCAGAATGGCATGGCGGAGGAGCAAGACCAGCTTCCTTCTGAGGGGTATTATTTGTATGACATCGACAAGGATGGTATTCCGGAGCTGCTGTTGAAACATGGGAGCTGTGAGGCAAATTATTGGGCGGATATCTACACTTGGCGCAAGGGGGAGACCATCTGCCTTGGTGGGATTGGCATGGGGCATACGTCGCTTTACACATGGGAGGGCGAGAATGCCCTGTTGTCATACTGGGCGCACATGGGAGGAGCCTTTGCGACAAAAATCAGTATTGATGGGGACGAATTTTTGTGGGACGAGTTTTTCCAGGAGGATCTTTATGCTGCGATGCGGGAAGACTCGGACGCAGGGTACACTGATCCAACGGAGCTGGTGCCCGGTTGTGTGTGCCTGGCAGAATATCGGATTGATTTGGATTCGCCCCTCATGTCTTATGAGATCGTCATGGGCACGGCGGATGCGGCGGTCAAGAATCCTGCTGGGATTTCCAATGAGGAGGTTCAGGGGATTCTGTTGGATGTCATAGAGAATAACGGTATGGTATATGGCGTGACAGGAGATGGCTTCGGCGGGGATACCGGCTATGTGAGCTTTGAGGAATATTGCGCACCGAAATCGGCAGGAAAATATGCCAAGACACCTCTGCAAGTGGATCAGTATGTATGGGTGGATGTCAATGGCGACGGGCAGATAGAGATGGTGCTTGATTTGCGGGAGGATGAGAGCCAGAAGGAGCAAAATTGTTTTTGTGAAGAAATCCGTGTGATTCTGAGTCTGCAGGGCGAGGTGGTCTATGCGTATTGCCTGAACTACGAGAATGACTATCTTGTGTTGGAGGACGGGGCATTTTATGTCAGTTACGGGGACTGGTCTGAGTTTACGATAAGGTATCTTTTTGACAGGGATGAATGCTTTTCGTATTATGTGGCGAATGAGGCGGATGCGGTATGATATGCATATCACTTGCGAAAGGAACGGATCAGAAGATGAAAGTGAGAAAAATACAGGGCCTTCTTGCTATACTGCTGTTTTGTATGATAATGTTTGCGGCCTGTGGAAAAGAAGATGACGTTATCGTGGATATGCTTGAAAGTATGCAGCAGCCTACCGGCAGCGGGGAAGAGGACACAACGGGTTCCGATCTTTTCGAAGAAAAGCTGCTGTCGGAACAAAAAGAGCTGTACGCTTCTCATATAGAGACGTTGGAAGAGTTGCTTCTGAAAAACCGTGAGCAGGAGCAGACAGGTCAGATTTATCAGGAATTGATCAGTTCCATCTACATATTTTCAGAAGCTTATTCCGGTGGGACACAGGCAAGCTATACGGAAGATGGAATCACCGCCTTTCAGATGGTCATAGCGGATGACGATACGGCGAGGAAGCAGCGATACGACTGTCGGCCGTTGGCGGATGGCAGTCTATGGTTCACTTACCAGACAGAAAGTGAAGCCGAAAAGGACCTGCCGGATTATGTGGTCAATGAGGATGTACTGCGTTATAGCAGAGCCGATTATGCTTATGATGACGGAAGGGAGGATGTGGAGGAGAAAAAGCAGCTCCGCAGACAGGAAGTCGAGCAGTATATGACAGAAAAAACGGGCGGAGAAGCGCGGGAATTTTGGTGTGATCAGAATCAGATTTATCAGGTCAATCGGAAAGATGAGATTTTGATCGATGTGACGGAGGAGAGAGAAAGCTGCGTTGCGGAATTTCTGCGGGAGCAGCTCAAACGCATCAACTGCCAGTTGGCAGTGAGTGAGGATTCCTTAGGGGAAATAGAACGATACAAGCCGGAGGGCTACAGCCTGTTATGGGGAAAAAATGCATGGAATGATATCGCGGTCTCTGACCTGAACCATGATGGCAGAAACGATTATGTTGCGGTATTGTACCCGGATGACCATGAAAAGGTGCAAAAATATGAGGGTTTTAGTCCTTATGAAAATTCACCGGAGTATTATGCGTCCGGCTTTTGGCTGTTTTTATCTTCGGAGGATGGCGGCTATGACCGGATAGCCCTCTCATACAGCATCGAGTATTGGGAGGACGCGCTGACTCTGGTAGAGGTTGCCTTTGTGGATGACGGAATCCTGCAGTTGGAGTATTTTATTGGGCGTTCACCTTTTAGCAATGCGCTGCTCCGATTCCAGTATGATGAGGAGAAGCAGGACTTTTATATGTTCCGTTCCTACTATCGGGACTCTTATGATGATGCGATACTGATAGGCGATGTGGATAATTATGGCAGCACTCTGATGCGTTTTTATTTTACAGGGCGACAGCATTATAATGAGGGGATCTGGGAAAGCGTCGATGGCGTTTCCATGCAGGATGGAAGCTACTTAGGGTATTATAGCAGCAGTTTCCAGTACCGATGTGAAAATCTTGTGGAAGAGCATCATATCAACAGCCTGATCTGGGAAAAGGAGTATGAACTGATCCGGACAGTGGGGCAACACGATCTTTCTTCGGAACTGGATATCTATATGGTGACGACAGATCCTGTATTTTATGGCGGGAGGCTTGTCTGCGGACAGGTTGAATTGAATGGAAACGAAAGGATCCTGATACCGATTATGGTCGATAAGCTGAATGGAGAATATGTGACGGTGACAGGGCTGTTGGAGCAGGAGGAGTTTCTGCAGATTTTTGAGGATTGGTCCGAGGATGTGCTTTCTCAGGACGAGGCAGCGGCAAAGCTTAGAGAGCGATGCAGAACCGTAATCGGGAGCTCTTGGGAAAAGGCGGATTCGGTAGAAACATATTTTGGGAAGAAGGATGAGGTCTTGTTTCTCCAGATCGTACAGGAAGGCATCCGGGTGGGGGTGTGGTCGGAAACAGACGAACGGATGCGCTATTTTATTATGGATAAGGAGTATTTCTGGGGAACGAAAGTCTGGGATTTTCTGAAAGGATGAAGTATGAAAAAATAT
>CAMWLG010000045.1 GCA_947175035.1 uncultured Lachnospiraceae bacterium
CCCCAGAGCCCCCTCGTACATATGTCGGGAATTCTCTCCCACGCAGATAATACAGTCTGCACCGGATTCCGCCGCATATGCCCCCGTCCGGTGATGCATGGCATCCGAGTCGTCCCCCAATTCAAACATATCCCCAAGGATTGCCACTTTGTAAGTATCAGCCATTGCGAGCAGATCCAGCGCCGCCCGCATAGACACCGGGTTGGCATTGTAACAGTCGTCGATCACCGTGTAGTCGGACAAACGAAGTAAATGATTGCGCCCGCCAACAGCCTGAAGCTTGCTAAGTCCCTCCCTGATCTGAACCTCGGTCAAATGAAGCAGCCTTGCAACACAGGCCGCAGCAGCAGCATTGAGAACCATATGCCTGCCCGGCAGGGGAATCTCCACAGGAAAGCTCCCCGATTCCGTATTTATCAGGGCTTCGCTGCCCCACAACCCCTTACTGACAATACTGTCAGCATAAACCTCTTCTCTGTCATATCCGCCCAAACCGAAGAAATGTGTCGCCTTCCCACGCACCTGTGTCACGGTGCGCAGCATATCGTCCTCGCCGTTTAGACACACCTCGCCGTCCTCGGCCATAAAGTCAAAAATCTCTGTTTTAGCCTTTAAAATCCCCTCTCTGGACTTCAAATTCTCCAAGTGACACTGTCCGATATTTGTAATGACACAAATGTCAGGTTTCGCCATCTCGCTCAATCTATGCATCTCACCGAAGTCACTGATGCCCATTTCCACCACTGCCACCTCGTGCTCCCCGCGGATGCGCAGAAGCGTCAAAGGAACTCCCACCTCGTTGTTATAATTCCCCTCCGTCTTTAACACCTGATACTTCTCAGCCAACACCCCGGCGATAAACTCCTTGGTGCTCGTCTTGCCCACGCTCCCCGTGATGCCCACGACGGGAATCTTTAACTTGCTGCGGTAATACCTGGCGATATCCTTTAGTGCCTGGAAAGAACTCTCCACCAGGACATAGCTCCCCCATTCCCCTGCTGGTACATTACATTCCGCCTCCACCTGCTCAGGCAGCTTCTCCGTCACCACAAGCACAGCTCCCGCGGCAAACACCTGAGGGATAAACTGGTGCCCATCCACCCGCTCTCCCACGGTGGCAACAAACACGCCCCCCGCTGTCACCTTCCTTGAATCCAACACCACGCTGTCCACACAAAGGTCTTCCTGATTCTCCTGTCCCCCTGTAACCAGACGACCTCCACAAGCTCCTGCAATCTCGCTGATACTCAAATCCATAATAGTAACCATGCCTTTCCACAACCTGCAAACTTTGGGCCGCAGGCACAATATTTGCAAAACGAACAAGTTCGTTTGTGAAAAAATTTATTTTTCACACTTCTATCTCACCGCATCACTTAAAATTTTCTCACACAGCTCCTCAAAGCTCATACCCACAGCCGCCGCCTCTTGGGGCAACAGGGATGTGGAGGTCATACCCGGCAGGGTATTCGCCTCCAGGCAATAGAGTTCCCCAGTCCCGCTCATCATAAAATCCATTCTGGCATAGCTCTTCATCCGAAGCGCCACAAATACCCTCTCGGCAATCTCCTGCATCCTTGCCGTCGTCCCGGCGTCAATCTGCGCGGGACAAGTCTCCACGGCGCTGCCCGCCTGATATTTATTCTTATAATCATAAAATCCCTGTTTGGGTGCAATCTCGATCACCGGTAATGCCTTTCCGCCCATAACTCCCACCGAGAATTCCCTGCCGGCTATGTACTGTTCCACGATCACCTCGTCATCATAGCGAAACGCTTCCGACAGCGCCCTGTCATATTCCGCCTCATTCATGGCGATGGACACCCCTACACTGGAACCGCCATGGCAGGCTTTTACAATACACGGGAAATCCGGCTTTCTTTCCATTCCGTTTCCCTGCGTTCCCTTTTTCAACCGGAATCCCTCGGGCGTCGGAATCCCATAAGCGGTGAAGATATCCTTTGTAATCCCTTTGTCCATGGCCATGGCAGAGCTCACAAAATCCGTGCCTGTGTAGGGAATTCCCAACAGTTCAAAACATGCCTGAATCTTGCCGTCCTCGCCATTTGCGCCATGGAGTGCCATGAAAACCGCATCCGCCTTTTGACAGAGCGCCAACACATTTGGGCCAAAAAAACTCTTCCCCCCGTCAGCTCTCATAGCCTTCACAGCCTCCAGATCCGGATTCTGCTCCTCGATCTTCTGAATATCCTTTGCCCAATCCACATCGCGCTCAAAGATATCCTCCGTGCCCCCCTCGTATCCCAGATACACATCCAACAAAATTGCCTTGTGCCCGTTTTTTCGCAGTGCCCGATAAATCATACTTCCGGATATCAGTGAGACATCCCTCTCCGTGCTGGTACCACCAGCCAATACTATCACATTCATACGTCCGCACCTCCCTGCACAACCACCATCTGTGCCAGCAAAATTAAATATTGCGACCTATACTCCGGCTCCAATTCATAAAAATCCATTGATTGCAGATTGCGTCCCCCCAAGTAATGAAGGAACTCCTCCATCACATAATTGTACTGATAATTATTCATCACATAATTGGCACAGGCAAGCTCCAACGCATGGCGAAGTAAATCCTGCGTCCCGTTGTTGCGGGCTGTCACCGGATGAAGCATCTCCTGATACAATCCTCCAATCGCCTCTCCCTGCCCCATCACGGCTTCCATGAGGAGGTCACAAAGCTCCACGTCCACTGCCTGTCTGGTATTCATATAAGTCATGATGCCATATAAATAGCCATCCTCTTCCGTATAATTGCTGTGACTCTCAAAATATGTCCTGTACTCCGCAATCTGATCCATATATGTAGTAAGTCCCGTGGCACGGTACAGCTCCGTCAACGCATAGAAAAATTCCGCATCCTTCTGCATTCCGCCCTGAGTCTGTTCAAACACCACCGAGGCCCGCCTCAGACACTCCGTGGCATACTGTCTGTCATAATTCTGATAAAGGAAGCTAAACTTCGCCAGCAGCGCCGCATAAGAATCCTCCTGCCCCGGACTGGCTCCCTGCTCCCCTGTGACCTCAATCCAATCCGCCACAGCCTCGAGGATATCCGGAATCTTATCTCCATTTCCATCCGAAAAAGCATCCCCATACCATTCATATGCCAGAAGCATCCGATTGACATCCGCAATCGAAGCATCCCCGCTCTGACAGTCCGCAATCAATTCCTGACAAATCTCCCCCAAAAGCCTCTCGTAAAGACCTTCCTCCAGCGAAAAAACATAGGAGCGTCCCACATATTCGCATTCCAAGTAATAGCTTCCCGCCTGATTCCACTCATTGAAATCGGCATAAGCGGAATACAAATCCTGCTCTTCATTGTACTCCACCGATTCCAGCACCGCGGTATATACTACCTCTTTCGTCTGTTCATCCACAAGCTGAAATGTCTCGGGAAGCTTATGTCCCTTCACCACCGCCCTCTTGGTGCCCGCCACCCGATATCCGGTCATATCCACCAAAACATTGGGAAAAAGCTGTGGCACCGTATACTCAATGACAGGCGTGCTCTCCATGAACGTGCCGCTCGCTCCCTGATTGTTCGTTATGGGAACGTCACACCCAGCACACAGAAATGCCGCCAGACAAATTACCGGCAGCACTGTGTACCTGAGTCCCACTCTATGAAATTGTATTTTGTGCTGTAACATGTTATTCTTCATATTTTTATTTTAACACGAATTCTCTACAAAGCAATCTTTTTCATAGACAATTTCACCATCAATAATTGTATATAGGGTTTCCGTGAATACTTCCATGGGATTGCTGTCAAAAATCGCCACATCCCCGTCCTTTCCCACCTCAAGGCTCCCCAGCCTGTCCGCCACACCACAGATGATTGCGGGATTGATAGTGATAGCCTTCCATCCTTCCTCCATGGGAAGCCCCGCTTTCACAGCCATTCCCGCGCAGATAGGCAATGACTGTATCAGGGAGACCGGATGATCCGTGGTAATCGCCGTCAGCACTCCTGCCTTTGACAGAACACCCGCCGTCTTAAACGCCATATTCTGCACTTCGATCTTACTGCGGCTGGCAAGATCCGGTCCCACAATGGCAGGATACCCTTCCTTGGCAAGCTCTTCGGCAATCAAATGCCCCTCCGAGCAATGATCCAAAGTCATGTGCAGCCCGAATTCCTTTGCAATACGTATCGCCGTGAAAATATCATCCACCCGATGCACGTGTGCCTTTAATGGAATTTCGCCCCGAAGTACCGGAATCCAGCACTCCTTTGTAAAATCCTCCTCAAAGTCCTCTGAGTTCTCCGCCGCCCGCTCCTTTCCCGCCAGATAGACTCCCGCCTCAAAAATCTCCCTCCGCAGCATAGCGGCGGTAGCCATGCGGGTGGAGGGACTCTTACCCTGTCCGGAATAATTGACCTTGGGATTCTCTCCGAAAGCCACCTTCATTGCCGCCGGTGCCTTGACAACCAGATCATCCACTCTCCTGCCATGAGTTTTTAACAGGGCAAATTGCCCTCCCACCACATTAGAACTCCCCGGCCCGATCATCGCTGCGGTAATCCCCGCACGAACCGCGTCCCCGAACGCGGCGTCCATGGTATTGATAGCGTCCACCGCCCGAAGATAGGGTGTGATGGGATTGACCGTCTCATTGCAGTCGTCTCCCTCCATCCCCTTTTTCTCCTCCGTGATACCCATATGGCAATGAGCCTCGATAATCCCTGGCATCACCCAGTCGCCGTTTAGCTGTATCACCCTTTCATCCTTCGCCGGTGTCACGGGGACAGATTTCTTATCGCCCACGGCGGCAATTTTGCCGTTTAGAATACGAAGCACTCCCTCCTCGTATTCCTTCCCCGCCATGGTCATGATTTTGCCGCCCACTATATACATATGCCGCTCCTTAAAACAAAGTCTCCGAATTGACTGGGGCTCCATCCTTCTCCATCCGGAAATAAAGATTCGTGCCCTCCAGACTGTAATATTTGCTGGGTGCCGCCACCGTGCCAATCTTCTCGCCACTTTTTACATAACTGTCCTTTTTGACCTTGATATTGTTCAGTTGTCCGTAGGTCACGGTATAGCCGCTCCCCAGTTCCATGGAAACAACATGCCCCAGCTCAGCATCATCATAGACGTCCGTAACTCTTCCCGCTGCACATGCCACCACATCGGCGCCTTCCTCTGCCGCAAAGAGCGTGGCAGGATTGTACTTGTATTGATCCAAAGTCGCAAAATAAATACTTCCATCCATGCTGTAGGGCAAAAGGATCTCGCCGTTTACGGGCTTGGTCAAACCCTGCTCCTCATTGTAACTAAGCGGAGCAGCTGCCTGCTTGCTTTTGGATTCCTTGCTGTCCTCCTGCTTCTTGTCCTCCTGAACTTTCTGATCCTGATTCGCCTGTTCACTTGCCGAGTCCGCAGGTGCCTCGCCCTCAGATTCCTTATTGTCTGAGGACTTTGTGTCATCTTTGACTTCCTTGGGTTTATTTTCCAACACGCCATCCGTGAGACCTGGAATCTCTACCAGATTTGAACCCACCTCCGCGGTCAATTCCTCGTCCAAGGGCATATAATCCAATTCACCCTCCAGATTGTTGTCTGCCTGTTCTCCCAGGATTGTGTTCTTTGCCTGCCCGGAGCCAATCTCCTGCAGCTTCTCTCCCGTTTCATTTCCCAATGCGGTAAAATCCAACGTGTAGCCGTCATCCTGCTGCTTAGCCTCCTGTCCCCTCATATACAGCCCTGTCATAGTCAAAGCTGTCAACACAAACACGGAGGAGGCCACCATGATAATACGTTCCTTTTTAATGCTGTCTCGTCTATTCCTTTTCATACTTTTTCTTTCCCTTTCTGTTTTACTTTCTTTCCATCATAGAATCCGGTTTTATCCTTTTACATGCCATCTTCACTTCTATTTTTGCCGAAAGGAAAAGTTTTATACAAAAAATGTAAGTATAAAAAGACCGCGGACGTATCGACATCCACAGTCTTTTTGAATCGGTTTATATTTTGAAATATTAAATTAGAACATAAGAAACTAGATTTTAATAGATATATGGTCAACACATTTGCCGAGAATAACCTTTATGCGCCCTGATCATACTTGGCAACATCCACATGCTGCACAGTGCCCACGTTCCCGTTTTCATACAAGAACACACCCGTGCTGCGGATAGCGCCGTTGGTCTGCCCCTGAGCGCCCTGCAGGGTAAAGTCCGTCGCTGCCTTTTGGAGACAAATCGCACCCACACCCTTGTCTGCAAGACGATAGAGCACATCCTTTCCATTCTCGTCCTTACACCAGATTTTCAGCTTGGACCAAATGGCATCACCTTCGTCAATCCAGCCATTGCCGTCCTCGTCATATTTAGCCAGATCTGCAAAACCATCGCCGCTCGCAGTGCCAAAGAGCTCGCTGCCATCATTGATGATGCCGTCCCCATTCTTGTCCAGCGCCAGATATCCGCTTTTACTCCCCAGCTGGGAAATCTCGTCCTTCTCGCCATCCGCGTCAATATCAAAATAAAACTTCTGGTCGGAGAGTTCCGCCACATCCGTGTCCAAATTGATCACCAGGGGATCGCACATTTTGAAGGACGCAACCTCTAAATCCTCCTGAAAAGTCTCCTGGAACTGTCTACTCATACCAACGTCCACATTAAAGTTGATCTCTCTGCCATCAGCAGTGCGCACGGTTCCCACAGTGGAGAAAGAAGTGTTTTCCTGCTCAAAACGAAATGTCTCCTGTGTGTAATTCAAAACCTTGACATTCGTGTTGATCGGTGCAAACAACTGATCAATGTTGCTGCTCTGTACAGAATTACTCTGACTTGCCGTGTTTTGCTGCGACCATGAGTCATCCCTTGTCAGCCCGTTCTCCTTCATCCAATTATTCCATCTGGTTCTTCTGTTGGAAAAAAGCAGATCAAAGATATAGCGGACGGTCACCTGCCGCAGATCCTCCATTGCCCGGCTCTCGGAAGAGCGGATATTCACGCGCCCTCTTCCCACTTCCATGCTGTTCTTCCAATCCTCTACGGTATACAGCTTTGGCTCCGAAGTGTCTGCTGCCTGATCCTTATTTCCCTGCTTGTTCTCCCCAACGGACTGCTCATTCCCGGACTGACCATTGGCCACCGCAGCGTTGAGACTGTTGCCATTGTAAGTAAGAGACCCAGATCGATACTCCATCAACGAAAATCGTCTGTATGTTGCTTTTGTAGCCTGATATCCTCTGCTCGATTGCATAGCTACATTGCTTGAATCAATTCTCACCTTTCCTTTCGCTCCTTTTTTAGAGCACCACATTTTTCAAAACACGCACCGTTTTCTCTTCCTTGAAAACCCGACTTGGCTTTTAAAAACCCTCTTATGACAGAGTGAATCTACTCCCGACTTCCTGTCCCTCATAAAAAAGGATGGTATTTTGTCGGAAAAATCCTTTTCCCTACACAATACCATCCGTGGTGTCAACTATACTTGGATGCCAGTTGGCCTGCCTGTCATCCTGTATATTCTATATCGACAGCTTTTCTGGAAACTTTAGCCTCTTTCAATTCTTTCACAGTTCCTAAACACGATTATAATTAATCAGGCATCCCTTTAAGATAATCTGGCGCTCCTCATCCGTGAGCTCGCCCAGCTTCATCTCGAATTCCCTGAGTTCGCCCGCATCCCTATCAACCACATATGCCTTGATTACCTCATCCTTCTCCTCCACAGCCTTCTTGATGCCGGGGATGAACAGATAATCCAAATTCTTGAAAGGCAGATCGCCCTCCTCAATCAGGAAAGGCAGCATTCCCCAGTTAATTAAGTTGGAGCGGTAACGCTTGGTGGCGTACTCATTGGCAATATTCGCCCAGCCGCCCAGCACCTTCTGGCAGGAGGCAGCCTGCTCCCTGGCAGAACCATCCCCGGGCTTCACGGCAAAGATCGTGGAACCAAATCCAGTGTTCTCATGGCTTGCATTCGTAAAAGTCTGCTTGATCACACCCATCAGTGGCTTCACGTCGGGATGTGCCTGACAAGGATGTTCTCCCGCCATCCTTGCCTTCTCCGCCCTCTGGATATCCTTTGCCCTGCCCACATACTCAGGGTCTTTTCTGGAAAGCGCAAACTCTGCAAGCCCCAGAGGATTGGAGCGGTAAGAGGAGGTCTCCCCGGAGGGAATCAGCTCGTCCGTGGTGGTGACGGGATCGTGAATCTCACTCACCACGCGCAGCACCAGATTCTCCGGCAGCGCGCCCATCTCGGGCCAATCCTTGATGTTGGGTCCAAACTGTATCTCCACATCGGGATCAGCCACACCCTTGGAATCAAAGACACGGTTCGCATAGATCTTGGAGTCAAAATGATATTTATATTTACCAATCTCGCCGTCGAAATCCGTGGCGGGAGTCAACACGCCCTGATTTGCCGCGGTAGCCGCAATAGAGCGGGCATCCATCAGCGCCACAGAGGATATCTGACCATTTTGAAGCTTACTTCCCTCACGATTGGGGAAGTTTCTGGTGGAATGACGGATACTGAACGCATTGTTGGCAGGTGTGTCTCCTGCCCCGAAGCAGGGACCGCAAAACGCCGTCTTCATCACCGCCCCTGTCTCCATCAATGCCGCACAACAGCCATTTCTCACAAGCTCCATATACACAGGCATGGAAGCGGGATACACGCTCAAGGTAAAACCGTCAGAGCCAATATAGCGACCTTTCAGGATATCCGCCGCCGCACAGATATTCTCAAACCCGCCGCCGGCACAACCTGCGATAATCCCCTGATCCACCATGAATTTTCCGTTCTTCACCTTGTCTTTCAGGGAATATTCCACCGCACCGTCCAGACTTACCAGCGCGCGTTTCTCCGTCTCGTCCAGAATATCCATAAGGTTGGCGTTCAACTCCTCAATGGTGTATGTGTTGCTGGGATGGAAAGGCATCGCGATCATAGGACGGATCTTGTCCAAATCCACCTCGATCACACCGTCATAATAAGCCACTTCCCCGGGATTCAACTCCGCATAATCCTCGCTGCGTCCATGAATCTCATAGAATTCCTTGATCGTCTCATCCGTCTTCCAAATGGAGGACAGACATGTGGTCTCCGTGGTCATAACATCAATACCAATGCGGAAATCCGCGGACAGGGAAGCCACACCGGGCCCCACGAACTCCATCACCTTATTTTTCACAAATCCATTCTTAAACACTGCCCCGATAATCGCCAGCGCCACATCTTGAGGCCCCACGCCCTTCACGGGGCTTCCCTTTAAATACACGGCAACCACGCCGGGCATATTAATGTCATAGGTCTGATTCAAAAGCTGTTTTACCAACTCGGGACCTCCCTCGCCCATGGCCATGGTGCCCAATGCGCCATACCGGGTGTGGGAATCGCTTCCCAGAATCATCCTGCCGCCGCCGGCAAGCATCTCCCTCGCAAACTGGTGAATCACCGCCTGATGAGGTGGCACATACACACCGCCATACTTTTTCGCACAGGTAAGGCCATACATGTGGTCATCCTCGTTGATGGTACCGCCCACTGCACACAGGGAGTTGTGACAATTGGTCAACACATAGGGCATGGGGAACTTTTGGAGCCCCGACGCCCTCGCCGTCTGAATAATGCCCACAAAGGTAATATCGTGGCTTGTCAGCTTGTCAAAGCGAATTTTCAGCTTTTCCATGTTGCCGGAAGTGTTATGGCTCTTCAAAATACCATAAGCCATGGTATTCTGTGCCGCCTCCGCCTTTGTAATGTCTTTTCCTGTCTTAGCCTTAATGCCCGCGGCAGCCTCCGGTCCCTCCGGGATGACATCCATCCCGTTTACCAGATATGCACCGCCCTGTAATAATTTGATCATAATATGCCTCCTTAAATATTTTCGTCCTCATTTAACCTGAATAATAATGTCACTGTAAAACGACTTCCCTTGTCCGGCTCGCTCTCTACCTGGATATTGCCTTCCATCATATCAACCAGTCCCTTTGCAATGGAAAGCCCCAGCCCCGATCCTACGATGCCGCTGTCAGCCATATCCTGCGCCCTGGAGCGTGGCTCAAATATCTTTTCCTTCAGCGCCTCGTCCATACCCGCGCCATTGTCCTCAGCAATAAACCGGAACTTTGCATACCCTTCCGCCGGTTCTTGCTCTTCCTCCACAACGAGGGAAACCTTTCCTCCCTCCGCCGTGTATTTGACAGCATTGTCCACCAGCTTGTATAATATGTTCTTTAAGCGGTCAAAATCAGCCACGACATACTCATGGACAATCTTCGATCCATCAAAAGAAAACGTCTGATCCTTGGCCTTGGCCATCATCAAGCATTGACCGCGTAACGCGTCCAACATCTCCGTGATACTTCCCCTTTTCTCCGAGAGGATCGAGCGCCCGTTCTTAAGCTTGGAATACTCTAAAGTACCGTTCACCACATTCGACAACTGGGCACTGAAAAGCTGTATTTTATCAATACATTTCCCAAGCTGCTCCGGATTTCCCTGCGCCTCCTTCAACCTGTTTGTGTAACCCACAATCGAGTTCATGGGGCCCAGGATATCATCGGCAATATTGCTCAGGAAATCGTCCCTCTTCTCCATACCTACCTTGGCCCGGTCGAAGGCAATGTCAAGAAGTGCTCTCCCCTCTGCAAGATTGGTCAAATCCTTCATCAGACACAATCCCAGCACATCCTGCGTCTCCTCGTCCCTTGCAAGCAAGAATCTGTATCGGTACAGTCGCCTCCTGCCCATATAATCCGTCGCCCATGTCTCATAGACCTGTTCCAAATCCCCTCTCTGATAACAACGAATCAGACGATCCGCATTAAAAAAAGTTGCATAATTATCCTGAGAGGACGGGTGTCTGCGTTTATGGAGATACTCCACCATATCAGAATATTTTTCCACAGGCTTCTCACCTATGACTTTGAACAGATCCTCCTGCCTCCCGTCCACCATCTGAATCACAGGAGGAATCAACAGATTCTTTGTGAGATTCGCCTCAAAAAAAGCAGAACATTCATACAAGATAGCACTTTTATATTGTGTTTCCTTGGCATAGGCAGCTTTCAATTTCCTGTTCATCTCCTCGAGCTGCTTCATGCGTTCTGTCTTTCGCTCCGTCGAATCCTCAATGAACACATAAAATACATCCCCGTACTTTTCCGTTTGGGCAAAGTGTCCATAGTCCTCCACCCACCTCACGGAGCCGTCCTTCCTGATAATGCGATATTCCACATAATCCAAAGCAAAGCTGCTGTCCTTGATCTGCTTCCAAATGCTCTCCTCCACATTCTCGATGTCATCCGGATGCACAATTCCCCGGAAGGAATAACCCGTCAGCTCCTTAAACTCCTCCATGGTCCCGCATCCAAAAATGCGAACCATGGCCTGATTAGCATAAATCAGTTCCTGCGCTCCGTCAGCATGATATACGAAAAGACCACCCGGCATACTGTCCAAAATCTGCCTATAAAACCCCATCTCCTCCATCTATCTCTCCTCCCGTACCATATTCCCATAAGCCTCTCTGCAGGAAACTTATCCTCTCCCCACAATATGCAGCAAAATCGCGTTGCCATGATACCCATCATCCCCCACAATCTGAAGGATCTCCTTGTGTCCGTCTATATAGTCCTTATCATAAAAGTGCACATGTCCCGCCAACATCAATGCCACGGGACTATCCTGCGCGGTGGTCAATTTGATAAAGCGTTCACTGTCCTCATTTTCATAAATCCCGCCATAATTGCCGCCGCCAATCACCACACCGGAATCCCACTCTTCCCTCGCTCTCGCCAGCACAGACTGGGTGAGGAAAGGAACATGCGTCATCACCACCACGGGCTTACCGGTACCCAAAAGAGCCTCATACTGTTCCATTGCCTTGGGGTTAACCTGCCCAGGGCTGTCATCCACCGCAATCGCCAGCAAATCCTCTGTCTCCCATGTGTGAATCGCCACATCCCCATCCATATAAGGCGCAAACGCCGGAAGATATTCCTCCTCACAAACATCTGTCATATACTCCCATGGATATGTCCAATCATGATTGCCCAAGGTGTATAGATAAGGCATCTCCAACCTCTGCAGCTGTTCCTGTAGAAAATCCAGACACCCTTTAGACGGATAATCAATGATGTCCCCTCCCAGGAATACGGCATCCACCTTCTGTTCATTGGCATAATCAATCCAAGTCCTGAATTGCTGCGCAGAAGATACCCCCTCATCATTCTGAAATTCCTGCGCCCTCTGTGCGCCCAGCTCTGCGACCTGTGGCAGATCCGACTCATCCTGTATCACCACATGACAGTCCGTCAGAAACAGGATCTGATACTCCCCCTGAAAATCATCCAGCAAGAGCTCCTCCCTGACAATATGCCTCTCCCATTCCACATCATCTGAACTGTCCGCATCCTTTAATCTATTCAGAAGCACTCCTACGCCCAGAAGTAAAACACAGATACAAAAAGCCCCTACGCCTAAACACAGGGGCTTTTTACTTTTTGTTACATATCTGTCATTAGAGTGGGGCATAACTTACCTCATTTCTTGATAACAACCTTGTCCAAATGCCAAATCTCATCAACATACTGTTGAATCGTTCTGTCAGAGGTAAATTTGCCGGAGCAAGCGACGTTCAAAATCGCGCTTCTCGCCCAGCCATCCTCGTCCTTATAGGCAGCCTCCACACGCTTCTGCGCCTCCGCATAAGAGCGGAAATCCTTCAGGATAAAGTAGGTATCTGCCTTTGAGGTGCTCTGGGTATTCAACAGTGAATTATACAGGGGACGGAACATCTCTGTATCCTGCGCGTAGGCGCCGTTGATCAACTGCATCAATACCTTGCGCACATCCTGGTCATTGTTGAAGATCTCCATGGGATTATAGCCGCCGCGCTGCTCATAACCTATCACCTCGTCAGAGGACAAACCAAAGATAAATGCATTCTCCTTGCCAACCTCCTCGACAATCTCCACGTTCGCGCCATCCATAGTACCCAAAGTCAGCGCGCCGTTCAGCATAAACTTCATATTACCCGTGCCGGACGCCTCTTTACTTGCAGTGGAAATCTGCTCGGAGACATCTGCCGCAGCAAAGATAATCTCAGCGTTGGAAACATTATAGTTCTCAATGAACACTACTTTAATCTTTCCATTGATGGAAGCATCATTGTTGATCACATCCGCCACGGAATTGATCAGCTTGATGGTCAGTTTAGCGTTGCGATAGCCTGCCGCAGCCTTGGCACCAAAGATAAATGTTCTGGGATAAAAATCCATCTCCGGATGCTCTTTCAGCTCATTGTAGAGATACATCACATGAAGAATATTCAGCAGCTGTCTCTTATATTCATGGAGACGCTTTACCTGCACGTCAAATATAGAGCGAGGATCCACCTCAATACCATTGTGCTCCAAGATGTACTGCGCCAAACGCACCTTGTTCTGATACTTGATATTCATGAACTCCTGCTGTGCCTTCTTGTCATCCGCATAAATCTTCAAACGGCTGATCTGGGGCAGGTCAGTAATCCACTCCTTCCCTACATGGTCGGTCACCCAGTCTGCCAGAAGAGGATTACCATGCAGCAAAAATCTTCTCTGTGTAATACCATTTGTCTTGTTGTTGAAGCGCTCGGAATACATCTCATAGAAATCCCGAAGCTCCTGCTTCTTAAGGATTTCCGTGTGAAGCTGTGCCACACCATTCACGGAATATCCCGCCACGATTGCCAGATGCGCCATCTTCACCTGTCCATCGTAGATGATCGCCATCTTGCGAATCTTGTCCTGCACGTTGACACCGGGCACATCCCTATACTTATTCTCAATCTCAATAATGAAACGGCGATTGATCTCCTCCACAATCTGATACACTCTGGGAAGCAGTCTTGAGAACAGCTCGATCGGCCATTTCTCCAAAGCTTCCGCCATAATGGTATGATTGGTGTAGGCGCAAGTCTTGGTAGTCACCTCCCACGCCTCGTCCCATGTGAGATAATAATCATCCATCAGCACACGCATCAATTCAGCAATCGCAACAGTGGGATGTGTGTCATTCAACTGGAAAGCAACCTTCTCGTGGAATTTGCGAATGTCACTGTGCTTTCTCATGTACTTCTCCACTGCCTCCTGCACGGATGCAGAAACAAAGAAATACTGCTGCTTCAAACGAAGCTCCTTACCTGCGTAATGGTTGTCGTTGGGATAAAGCACCTCACAGATATTTCTGGCAAGGTTCGCCTGCTCCACCGCCTTCTGATAATCACCCTTGTCAAAGGAATCCAGCTGGAAGCACTCCACAGGCTCCGCATCCCAGATTCTCAAAGTGTTTACAATACCATTGCCATAACCCACAATGGGCAAATCAAAGGGAATCGCACGAACGGATTGATACCCTTCCTGACTAAATACATTGCGGCCGTTCTCATCAGTATGTACGGACACATAGCCGCCAAATTTTACAATCTTCGCATACTCAGGTCTGCGCAGTTCAAAAGGATTGCCATCCTTTAGCCAATCATCCGGCAGCTCTACCTGATAACCATCCCTGATCGCCTGCTTGAACATACCGTATCTGTAACGGATGCCGCAGCCATATGCAGGATAGCCCAAAGTGGCGAGAGAGTCAAGAAAACATGCCGCCAGACGACCCAAGCCGCCATTTCCCAGAGCCGCATCGGGCTCCTGATCCTCAACCACATTCAGATCAAAGCCCAGCTCATCCAGAGCGTCCTTCACAGGCTTGTATGCCTGCATGTTGATCATGGCATTGCCCAAAGCCCGTCCCATCAGGAATTCCATGGACATATAATAGACCATCTTGGGGTCTTCCTTCTCATACGCTTTCTGTGTGGTCATCCAGTTATCCACAATCTGATCCTTCATAGCCAGGGCAACCGCCTGAAATAGCTGCTGGGGATCCGCCTCCTCCAGATTCTTGCGGTATAAAGTCTTAACATTGTAGATAACACTTCTCTTAAAAAGTTCCTTGTCAAAGGAATTGCCTGCCTTCTTTTTGGCAGAAATTGTATTTGTGGTAGTATTCGTTGTAGCCTTCAAGCCGTTGTCTCCTTCCTTTTCTGTCGTTCTAAACAAAAACACTTGTACACATTATAACAAAAAATGCAATAGATTCCAACTGTTTTTTGACTTACTTTAACCATTTTCGCAGAATTGCCACAATCTGCCTGATATCTATGGGCTTTGCTATATGTTGGTTCATGCCTGCCTGTATCGCCGCGCGGACATCCTCCGTAAATGCATTGGCAGTCATGGCGATAATAGGAATCTTGCGCAGATCCTCCCTGTCGGTTCCCCGGATCGCGCGAGTCGCCTCATACCCATCCATGATCGGCATCTGAATATCCATAAACACCAGGTCAAAATGTCCCGGTTCCGCCTCCACAAGCATATCCACAGCTTCCTTGCCGTTCCATGCGTGCTCCACCACAAGCCCTGCCTTGCCCAAGATCTCCTGGGCAATCTCGGCATTGATCTCATTGTCCTCCGCCAGAAGCACTCTCTTGCCCTCATAAGCATTTTTTTCAACCTGCTCCATGGGATTATAAGAATCAGTGGTCTCCCATGTCTCATCAGAATTCCCTGCATTCTCCTGAAGCTTGAGGCAGAGCGTAATGATGAATTTGGAACCCTTGCCCCGTTCACTTTCCACCTCAATATCTCCGCCCATCATCCGAATGATATTGTATACAATGGAAAGTCCCAGCCCGGATCCCTGCACATGATTGTCCTTTGTCTCGTTCTCCCGGGAAAAGGGTTCAAAAATATGCTCCAAATATTCCGGCGCCATACCAATCCCGCTATCGCCGAATACAAACTCATAAAATCCCATATCCTGTCTGTCTGACGGTTTTTCTGTAAAATTCAGACTGATAATCCCACCGGGGGGCGTATACTTTATCGCATTGCCCATAATATTGACAAACACCTGCTGGATACGCAGACTGTCGCCGATCACGTTCACATGCTCCATATCCTTGATGGAAACTTTGAGCTCATGCTGTCTCGCGTCTATCTGCGGCTGCATCATCGTAAACAGATTGTCAATCAATTCCTTTAGGTTGAATTCCTCCTCCGCCAGCTGGAACTTGCCTGACTCAATCTTGCTCATATCCAGCACTTCATTGATCAATGTCAACAAATGTCTGCCCGATGTAGTGATCTTCTTGAGACAGTCTGACACGCGTTCCTTCTCATCAATATGCTCGGTTGCGATGGCAGTCATACCCATGATGGCATTCATAGGTGTACGGATATCATGACTCATGCGGGCAAGGAAATCTGACTTTGCATGATTTGCCCTGTTCGCCTGATCATACGCATTCTGGAGCGCCTCCCGTGTCTGTTCCTGCACTTCTTTCTCCTCATTGATCTCCCGAATGGCATATATCACGAACTTCAGCGCCCCATGCTCATCCCGCGCCACGGAGATAAAGCTGCCCCGGCACCACCCCAGATGTTCTGTCTCATACTCCATACTCAGACTGTCCATGGATTGCATGCGCTTCGTCAAAGTTGACAGTTCAAGAAACGCCGCATAATCCTCCCGATAGGCTTCCTTGACATCCGAATTCACCCACCCGTCCAGACCTTTCTTGACCACATTCACAAATTGCGGTGTATCCTTCATCATATCCAGCTCCGTGATCTCCTGATACGTCCGGTCAACCATGTTGATATAATAAGCACTGGTATAGATACGACTCAGGGAACCAATGATACGGAAATGTTCCTCCTTGCTTGCAACATATTCTTTCTCCCGGTCATATGCCTCCTGCAAAATCCTCCGGTCTCTGATCACCCTATTTCTATATATGAGAAAGAACAAAATCAACAATAGAATAAACGCAGCAATCAACAGAAAAACCAACCCCAGATGATTCAACACAAAGTCCCGGAAGGTATATTCCCGTTCCACATAGGAATTGCGAATCAGCGAATCCTTGATGGCCGTTTCATCGATATTATTGATACTCTTATTCAGGATGGAATACAGCACGCTGTTTCCCCGCTGTACAGCAAAACAAAAGTCCACCATATCATCCAGCTCGGCCACGTTAAGATTGGAAAATTCGTCATGCTGATTCATATAAAGGTAGAACAAAAGACTGTTCACCAGCATACATCCGACTTCGCCCGACTGGACGCCATTCATACACCCATCCCAGTCCTGATAAAACACCCGCTCCGACTCGGGATAATTGACCATCAGATAGAACTCCTGTAACGGGCTCCCCTCCGACAACGCAATTCTGTCATAAATATCATCCTGATATTTCCCCTTATAAACAACACACATCTTGGTTCTCACCACAGAAACCGTCTGCGTGTAATTCTGACTCTCTGAATACCACAAATCCTCAGTGGTTGGAAATATCATATCCACCGTCCCGCTTTCCAGAGCTTGTATCATATCATTATAATTGTCAAATCCCTCGCCTTTGAATTTGACACCCATATAATCAGAGAATTCCTCCAAAACATCTGTGATCATCCCCACCGGCTCTCTGCCATGTTCATCCTTGGCACAATAGGGCATGTAATTCGTCAGATACCCGACCCGAAGCTCCGGATGCTCCCGCAGCCATTCTTTCTCCTTCTCGGTCAGTTCCAAAGAGCTCTCGTTCATATTAAAATACTTATCTTGAAGCCGCGAGACATAATAAGGATAAGTCGCCATAATCTCCTTCTGCGCCGCGTTCAGCTCCTCTAACAGATCCGGACGGTCTTTGCTCACTGCGAAATAAAATTCCGAAGAACCTATATTATATATAGGTTCCAACCCTTCCATCCTGTCGGTTTCCACCGTCACAATGCCGTCCAACCGCCCCTCCTCAAACGCCTCCACTCTCTCCTCAAGACCGGAATATGCAACCGCCTCGCATTGAATGTGGTTTGCATTTGCAAACTTTTTGAGAAGCTCCTGCATATAACTGTTCGTCTTCATCCCTAAACGAGCTCCGTCCAGAGCAGTCACATCATCTGCCATACGGCGGGCGTCTTCCTGTGCCACAAAGATATAATAGGTCTGCACTCCCATGGCATAATCCGGAAAAAGCATATCCGACATCCGGCTCTCCACCTTGGAAATCCCTGCCATGATATCCACCTCGCCGTCCAAAAGCTTTTGATAGATCTCGTCCCAACTGCCATACTCATATTCATATGTCCACCCGGCATACCTGGCCAACTCTTGATAATACTCATAGGCATAGCCGGACTTTCTCTCATTATCCCCGCTCCCGGACTGAAATGCCGCGCTGTCTTCATAATACCCCACCCGCACGACGTGCTTCCCCTCATCCGGCTCAGACGCCGCATGCACATCTGCTGCACAAACCGATACGCTGCCTGCCAACATACACAGTACAAGCGCCATACAAACCATAGCCCGCTGCAGCCTACCTTTCATCCGTTCCCTCTCCACTCTCATGACTTACAGATTCCCCCTTATCGTATTCCACATCTTTCTCATAAGTGACATCACAAAAGTATAGTCTGTTTTATTATCTCATATAAATCCAGATGCGTCAAAATTTTTTTGCAGGACTCAAAATGTGTGAAAATGTACACTATTCCTATACTATTTCTATGCTCCTATTCCTACACAATTATTTTTACTCTATCTTTTCCAATTCTTTCCGCAGCCAGCTTAATTCCCGCTTTGTATAGATTTTTTCCGTAATGTCGGAAATCGCATGACCTACCATATACTTGATGGCATATTCATCAACACCATATCGTTTGGCGCTGGTGACAAAATGCGTCCGCCCATCATGAGGCCTGTGCAGCGGATTTAATTTTAACTCGTCCCGTATTTTTTCAAATCCTTTATGGTAGCGGTCATATGTCAGGATTGTGTGGTCGTGTTTTCGCATCGGGTTGGTGCAATTAAACAAATACTTACTTCCCAAAGCTTCTGCCTCTCTATACTTGCGCTCCACAAGTCCCCTGATTCTGGGATGAATCGGCACCACCCGATCCGTTCCCGCTTCCGTCTTGATTCCGCCCTTGAAAGTCCACTCCTTCAAGTCAGTATTTTTCAACTCCAGCAAACCTATTTCCTGTGGCCTCCAACCAGAATAACACTGTATCAAAAGGACATCCACATAGCGTTTGTCATCCACATGCTCCCAAAGCAGCCTCATTTCCTCATCCGTAAAAGCCAGATGTTTCTTTTTGACTGTCGCGATTTCCTTGATCACTTCATCCGACAGATGAAATGTCCTCGCGTAATTCCGATCCACAAGCTCATATTCCAGAGCATAATCCAACATGAGATTAAAGAGGGTCTTAATCCTGTTTTTCGTACTGGCGTTGGGATGCTGCTGCCTGCCCTTGACCACCGCAACCCCCTCCTCCATGCAGGCTTTGACATGACGCGCTCTCACATCTGTCACCCGCATGTCATAAAGGGAAGCACAGTAACTCCATGCCAACATAACCGCCTGAATACTTGTACCAGATTTTAAAGTTTTAAAATATTCCTCCGACCATTTCTCGTACAATTCCTTTACTGTAATGGCTTCTTCCAAATCGTACGGACTCCTGTTGTATTCCATCAACGCCGCATAAGCCTCACCATATGTACTAAAATAAGCTTCTGGTTTGAGTGGTTTACAGATAGGACGACCAGCAGAATTTTTGCCCACTGTAACCATTACCCGAAACGGTTTTCTCAAATTTCGGTTTCTAATCTCACTGATCTGTCCGAATCCATTAGGCAGCCGCCTGTATTTATGCGCTGACCTGTTTGCTCTTCTGGCTTTCTCGCCTGACTGCATCGGATAACCGCAATGAGGACAGCACAACGCTTTATCACTCACCTGCAGCTCACATTCAGGACATTTTATCAACATACTATTTACCTCCATTTCACTTATTTTTCAGTAATCATATCCGTGGATATAAAAATTGTCAATTTAATGTAAAATCACTTTGAGCGGCTCTATTCACTGTCTACAACATGGAGATTCAAGAAGCAAACGACGGGAAATAAAAAAGGTGCAAAACCTTGATAATTCAATAGGCTTCACACCCTAGTTTGTGATTTTTCACTATCCGTCAAACCACCATATTTTCTCATTTTTGTCACCCTACGCATTCACACTGTATGTGCTATAGTATGCCCGGGCGGTCCCTGCATCTAACAAAAACCTTCGACAAAGTTTTTCAATGATTGTTTCCTCCGACTTGCCTTCCTCTATATTGTCTAAAATAAAAATCCTGATTCCTTCTTCCTTGGCCTTTACTGTCGCCTCTTCCCATTCCTGCTGAATCTCATCCCAAGCCTTGCACATATTGGTCTCCTCCTCTTCCTGTTCGTCCAGTTTCTTCAGTATCTGTGTGTTGTCCGTCATGATCGCTATCGTTCTCGCCGTCTCCGTGGATATGTTCATGAAGCCCTCACTTTTGTAAAGCGCCTTCATCGCCTCCCGCAGTTTTCCGCCCGCCCCGAAATCCATCATGTCCTCGAGACTCTTGGGGCCGTCCCAGCGTTTCGTGCCATGGTAGAGACAGATCGTGTACACCGGGTGCAGCTTGTCCCCTTGCCCGAACCGCGTCTCCCAGTGGCCGATATTTTCCTTGTCCTGGCTAAGCACGCGCCTCTTACCATTCTCAATCTCCCGAATCTGCCGCTCATACTCCAAGCCATCATACTGCATGATCCGCCATGGCATCGTGTAGTCGATATCGCTCTGATTCTCTATCGCCACCACAGAAAACCTGGCGCCTTCCTTGAGGTGCTTTTTGATATCCCGGTAGCAATTCTGCGCATTAGGGAATTTTCCCCCTGGTTTCCTTGACTGCCCCCTTCGATTCCCGGTCTCTCCGGTTCTTTGTCCCTGATTCATCCCCGTCCACGCATATCTCTCCGCCCCTTCTTCAAGTGCGTCTGCCTGCAGCACCTCCTCACCGCCAAACACCGCCCCGTTAAACAAGTCCGCGAACCTCCCGTTGTCCGAGAGAAAACTGTACATAGCGTCATCATATTTTCCCATAGATTACCTCCTTGCGGAGAGTCGTTCGCTAATCCGCCCCTCCGTCACCTTTGTTATTTTGTCAATCCAAGTGGAAAAAGGCTTTATAGCCTTGGCGGAATCGCCATAGAAAATATACTTGAATTTTAAGATATGTGTATTATATCCCGTTTCTTTTTACATGTCAACATTTTTCACAAAACTTTCTTTTTCTCAACTTTTATTCCTTGCTTATTCCTACACTTTGGCAAATAGTCCCCGAAAACTCAATCTTTTCAAATACTAATATAGAAAATAACTAAGTAGGATGCAGTAATTGGCGTTTTGCAAAGTGCAAGTAACAAAAAAACATAAAAAGGGAGGAAGGAAAGAAATGTTTGAGCAAGTAACAATACCTAACAAGCTTAAACGGCGACTGGGCAGAGCCATCTCTATCGTGATGTCCGTCGCAATGCTCGTGACGGCGCTTCCGGCAGATCTGCTGGGCGGCATTATGAGCGTGAAGGCAGAAGAACCGGCTGGAACCATGGTGTTTGATGTCGGGGAACTTGTGAAAGCCGGGGCTCTGGAAGCGGCTGCAAGCAAGGATTCTAAGAACTTGAATGATACAAAGACTGTTGGTGACTTTACTCTTACTGCAGAGAACAACCATGAAATGGAGGTGGTTTCCGGTGCAAAGGAGAGTACTCCCGAAATGACCATAGGGACACATACCTTTGCGTACAGACTGAACACCCGAGGAAAAGGACAGGCAAAATCAAATGCGACATCATACAGATCCATTTCCTTTACAACGAGTGGTGCGGTAACACTTCGCGTGTACGGAACCAGCAATGGTAGTGATGACCGGGCAATCAACCTGGCAGATGCGGCTAGTGAAGACAGCAAACATGCATACGAGGTTATTGAGAGTCAAAAGGTTACGCCAGACGGATCACTACTTACATTTACGAAGATAGAGAAGGCAGGCACCTATTATCTGTATCCCGATGCAAATCTCAATATCTACCGCGTTGAGGTAATCCCCGTTGTAGAGACTGCTGACGATGCTCTCTATCATACCTATGATCTGAGCAGCGGGTTGAGCCCTGACGCAGCTTATGACGGCGGTTTGTCCGTTCTGGAGGCCATGTCATTCAAAGAAACAGACACGGCAACCATAGGGGGCGAGGAATTTGTCGGCTGCGTGCAAGGTTCGGGTAATCCCAAAGATGCCAATAATAAAAATCCCGAAGGGGCATCCGTCCCGGCAACCGGTGCGGTTTTGAAACTGGACGCCGAGGAGAACGGCGTGTGGACGGTGGTTGCTGGTAAAGCAGCAGGCAAAGCAGTATGGTGTATTGAAGTAGCGCAGGGAGGGGGATCCAACTCCGGTGATGATGTCTATGCCGGTGATGCCGACGATGCCACTGGCAGCACCTCCAAATCCGGCATTACCGTTCTCACGAATGGTAAAGAGGTGACAGCAGAGTCAGCTGAAATATACCGTTATAATGTCAAGGCTGGACACACCTATTATTTCTATTACAATGGATCAAAGGCAAAGATCTACAGTGTGACTGTAGATTACAGAAAGAGCGCACCCACTGCTTGGAGCAGTGTTGTGGCTCCCACAATCAGTAAAGTGGAATTTTCCGAAGAAGAGGCCACAATTACGGTAACGGCTACGGGAGCAGTCGATCGTATCAAGGGCGGTGACAGCCTCAGCGTGGTGATGAAGGATGCCGAGAACAATGAGGTCACCCTTACACATACCACGGATAAGTCCGCCGATGTGGAGCAGAAATTTACCTTTACACCTTCAAAATCGGGAGAATATACTTTCACAGCGGTTTTGAAACGCGAAGGGGAGCAGGACAAAACAAGTGAACCCAAGACCTGTACGGCAGATCTCAATTTGAAGACACCGACCATCGTAAATATCCTGAATCTCGGTGCGGATGCCGAGACCGGCAAGGGCGGACTCAAGGTGATCTGGTCTTCCGTTCCCAGAGCGGAAGCGTACAAATTAGCTGTATATGCGGAATCCACGGATGCTTTCGGCGAAGACGGACGCAAGCAGGGCGCACTGTTGAAGGAACTGGAGATTAAGCCTGACGAGACAACAAAAGTTCTCGCCACCGAGGCGAAGATCGACGGTCTGGATGTGGATCAGTACGTGTTGGTTTCCGTGACCGCATCTAATGCCGAGGGAACCTCCCAAGCGGCAACCCAGTGGGTGCAGGTTAGCGCGGAAGGGACGGCATATTTCAATCTCTATATGATGGACGGCCTGAAAAAAGGCATTGTCTATGACGGCGGCTTTGCCGTGTTGGAAGACATGGAGTTCCATAAAGGTACAAAATCCGTCGGAGATAAAGAATATGCGTTTTATGTTGCCGGTGTTACGAACCCTTCCCCCAACAAGGGCAAAATTCCCACTATCGGTGCGGTGTTGACACTGGATGCACAGAAGGATGGTATTCTGAGAATTTATACCTCCACTACCGACAAGGATCTGCATCTCCTTGACACCCTGGACGGGAAAGTGGTGAGCGATCTTTTGATGGAGGAAGACAGCGAGGACTTTTTCTCCTTCAGTCCGCAGACCTGTAACAGAATACAGGTAAACGTACTGGCGGGACATAAATACTATTTCTATGGCGACGGCACGAAAGTCAATCTGCACGAAGTGGCTGTGGATTATCGTTCCGGTGAGCCTTGTGCTTGGAGCGAAGTTCCTGCACCCGAGGTTGTAAGCATAGAAGTGGATCACACGAGAGACAAGACATCGAACGAACCCGCCAACAAGATCAAGGTGGGATTCAGGGGACATGTGGATCCCTTTGAAGGCGCGGAATGCCTCAGAGTGGATATGCTGGATGAAAAGGGCAACATTGTTGCTTCAAAGACCAGCTATGACTACGGCAGTATGGAAGATACACAGTATCTGACCTTTACCCCTACCGCATCCGGAGTCTATGGCTTTGTGGCAAATGTGATGCGTTCCGGTGAAAAGGACAAAGCCAGCGAGAAAAAGGTCATGGAAGAAACTTTCAAGTTATATCTGACCATGCCCGAAGTCTCCAGCGTGACCAACATGGGGCTGGGTGAGGACGGCAAGGGCTCCCTGGAAGTCGTATGGGATGAAGTGCCCGAGGCAGTCAACTATACGGTGCGAATCATTGACGCTACTGACAAGACCAAGAAGACAGAGGATCTGCTGAAATCCGGCACCGTGCTGAACACCGGCACCACTTCCGAACTGGAACTTGTACTCGGCGGATTGGATGTCGGCAAGCGTGTATTGGTTGCCGTGAAAGCAGCGCGCGCAGGCGAAAACCTGGCAGACGGCGACACCTCGAACGAGGGATCGAAAGTTGCTTATGTGAAAGCGGAAGCCGGGAGAAGATGGAAATTCTCTACATGGGGTTCCAGTATCAAGACAGACAAGAGCAATCTGAGTGATATCTCCAAATCAAACGACGGCTATCTGGAGAATGAGGATGGCAGCGTTCGACTGTGGAGTACGGAAGGAAAGGGTAAGATCGTACCCGCGTCCACGGACGGTTTGGCGTTCTATTACACCGCCATCGATCCCGAGAATGAGAACTTCGAACTGACGGCTGATATTCATGTGAACAAGTGGACCATGAGTAACGGTCAGGACGGTTTTGGTATGATGGTTTCTGATGCAGTAGGCGAACTGGGCAACGGAACCGCATTCTGGAACAATTCCTATCAGTTGCTGGCCACCAAGGTTCAGTATACATGGGATACCGTCAACAAGACAATGACCACAGGTGAAGACGATACCTTTGCCAGATATACGTTGAAACTGGGAATCGGCTGGTTCTCCAAGGAAGGGGCTACCCAGACGGACGTGGCAAACATTACGAATGGTGTCATTACCAAGCCGGCCAAGTTCAAGACAGGTTCTGATACACTGGAGACCTTTGCAGGTGAGCAGAATGACATGACCGGTATGCCCTCCGGCACATACAACATTATCGGTAATGCCGTATCTTCCACCAAATATAATTCAGGGGAAAAATACAATTCTACAGACAGAGCGGATGAGATTGCCAAGGTCTACAACAAAGATTCGAAAGGTAACCCCATTCCGGTAAGTGACATTGTGGAAGGCACCATTGCGGAATTTGTCAACTTTAAGATGAGTATCCGCAGAAACAATGATGGCTATGTGCTGACCTATCTGAAGGAGAAGCTGGACGAGAACGGAAACGTGGTGAAAGACGAGAGCGGTAATCCCGTGCTTGAGGTAATCGGCAGAAAGGTCTTCTATGATGATGACCGCAACAATCTGACACAGATTGACAAGAACAATATCTATGTCGGTTTTGTTGCAGCAAGAAACGCTGATATTACCGTATCCAATATCGAATTCAAAGCAATTGCCCCCGCAGATGATGATCCTGCTGCGGGCAGAGAGATCACGGAAGTGAGACCTAATTACCAGATCCTCTCAGCCGACACATCCAACTCCAAATATTACGAGCTGGTGTTCAGAGGCAATGCGGACGGTGTTCTGAACGTGATCAACAAGACTGACGACGGCGAGATCGTGGCGGTGAACGCAGACATCACGGCGAACAAGAAATATACCGTAGGTCTCAATCTGCTGCTTGGCGAGAATGAGCTGGAGTGGTCCTTTACACCGGATCAGGATTACAAGCCCAGTCAGTACGAGAAATTGAGCAGTTATGAGACTGTGACCAACACCTTCAAGGTAAACTATCAGATTCTTCAGGGAGACAAGATTTATGTAGCTCCTAACGGAAAGAATGAAGCGGGCGCCGGTGCTACGGCGGAGAATCCCCGCGATATTTACACAGCGGTACAGTATGCGGTTGCAGGACAGACCATCGTCCTTGCAAAGGGCACATACAACATGGTTGAGATCGCCAAGGCCGTGGGAATGAAGACGGAGATCCTGACGATTGACAGAGGACATGACGGCACAGAGAAGACTCCCATCTACATGGTGGCGGCGGACGACGCGACAGGCGCGGACAGACCCGTTCTGGATTTCACGGGACAGTCTGTGAATAAATCCGCTTTCACACTGGCAGCAAACTACTGGTATCTGAAGGGCTTTGATGTGACCAGATCCAAGAACGGCCAGAAGGGTCTGCAGGTGTCCGGCAGCTACAATGTGCTGGAAGACATGAGGACATACAAGAACGGTAACACGGGTATCCAGATTGCCCGTTATCTGGGAAGCGACAGCCGTGACGAGTGGCCCGAGTACAACACAATCCTCAACTGTTCTTCGTATCTGAATGCGGATGACGGATATGAGGATGCGGACGGATTTGCGGCGAAGCTGACCGTTGGTGATGGCAACAAGTTCGTGGGATGTATCGCGGCATACAACGCCGATGACGGATGGGATCTGTTTGCAAAAGTGGAAACCGGCTCCATTGGGGTTGTGACCATTGAGAACTGTCTTGCATACAAGAATGGTTATCTGCTCGGTTCTGTCGATGCAGAGAGCAAACCCCTGAAACCGGGTGTAGCAGGAATCGACGAGACTTTAAAGACAGAGTTTAAAGCCGGAAACGGAAACGGATTCAAGATGGGCGGTGACAGCATGAGCGGTTACCATGTTCTCAAGAATTCCATCGCCTTTGGCAACAGGGCAAAGGGTATTGATTCCAATTCCTGCCCGGATATTCAGGTATATCGGTCCACCTCTTTTGCAAACGAGAGTTATAACGTGGCACTCTATACCAACACGGCAGTCAACACAGATTACTATGCACAAGGCGTTCTGTCCATCCAGAAGAACGGAACCGTAAAGGATGGCGTATGGGTTGACGGAAGAACAGACGATGACGGCAAAGCGATCCAGCCCGATGATGATGACATTGATTTGAAGGGCACACAGAATAAATCCAAGGTTTACGGAGCGTTGAACTACTACTGGGACGGCGGCGTGGCAGAGAACAGCGCCAAGCAGGAAGCGTCCGAGAACTGGTTTGTCTCCGTCGATATGGCAGGTGCGATCTTTGGCAACGACAAACAGGCCAAGATTAGCAGAAAGGCAGACGGCTCCATCGACATGCATGGATTCCTGGAGCTGAAAGCAAGCACGGCAGAACTTGTGATTCCCGCGGGTGTTGGTGCAGTGTTCGGCTCCACCGCCGCAGACAGTGTTGTGGAGAAGAAAGCTGAAGTCAGCGTATATGCAGGAACTGTTACCACCCTGGGTCAGGTGACGTTACCTGCAGCACTCAAAGATCAGGGTTACACATGGAAGTATTCCGATACCTTGGTATCCGTATTCTCAGGCACGACCTCAGAGTTCATTGTTTCCGCCGAGGGTAAGGAAGACAAAGCGGTTATTGTGAACTTCGTGGAAGTGACAGGATTGGAACTGATCGCGGATCAGGAAAGCCTCATCGGTGTATCCACTGCGGAGTCCGAGAGCAATATTACTCTGACGGCAATCCCTGTGACGGCTCCTGCTGTTGCTCTGGATAATGTGCAGGGCACGGCAAGTTATACTTACACCATCACCGAGTCCGACAGGCTGAAGCTGAACGTAGCAAAGGCCAAGGGCGCAGATGGGAAAGAGAAAGACAATGAAGTGATAGTGACCAGAGCGGCTGACTCCGGCGAGGGACTTGCGAAGTTTACGGCTGCCATGAGTGTAACGATCAACAATAAGACTACCAGACAACAGGCAGTCTGCACATTCACTACACGGAATAGCGACTATAGCTTTACCTACACGCTCGAAGGCGCCGAGGAGAAGGACAATGCCATTATCCTCAATAAGGTAAACGACAGCTTCACATTGAAAGATCTGAAGGTGAACAATGTCGGCAGCAACACTGACGTGAAGGTCAGCACGACTGACGCGAAGGTGATTAAAGTTGCAGGAACGACTGTCACCGCGGCAGGCGAAGGAACAGCAACCCTGATTCTGACAGCCGCCGCAGACAAGACGGTTGTCAAGAAGATTTCCGTAACCGTTCGCGGTGCGGCTTTGAAGGCAAGCGTTTCCACCATCACCATCGACAAGGCGCTGAAGGCAGGCGTGCAGATTACGGTGGCTGCAAGCTATGGCGAGAATATTGACGGCGAAGTGTCCGTCAAGAGCATCCTGAAGGGTAAAACCACTGTCGATTACGCGAAATATTTTGATGTGAAGCATCTCGTGGGCAATATTTATGTCATCAGTGTTACGGATGCGGGTGAGGCAATGCCTAAAGGCACCTACAGCATGATCCTTCAGAACACGGTTACCACCGGAGAAGGAGCGGCGGCTACCACGACCTCCACGGAGTTCGAGGCACTTACGGTCAAGGTGATTGAGACCAAACCTACCGTGACTTTGCGGCAGACCAAGAAAGTCAACCTGTTCTACACGGCAGGTTCCGAGGGCAGCAACGGTAAATTGACGGCAAACTGCAAGTTGGCCGGCGTAACGTTGACGCAGACCGATAAGGATCAATCCGATTATCGACTGGACGGCACGGCAAAGACCGGTTACACGATTGTGCTCAAACAGTCCGCGAAGGATAAACTCAAGAGAGACCTGAGCAAAAAGATTACGGTTGACGTGTCCTTCGACGGCTACAAAGCATATTGCAACAAGAAGAACGTTTCCATTACCGTGAATACCGAGGAAAGAGCTCCCAAGCTGATGTTGGAGGTTGATGACAAGGTATTGTATACGAAGCTTGGAATGAATTCCACCAAACTTCGGGTTCTGGATAAGGCTACAAACATGTATGTGACTGGCGCTACCGTTGAATTGACAAATGCAAGTTCCAACGCGAACTTCTCCTTGACCAAGCAAAGCGGCGCATATGTGCTCTCCGCAAGCAGGAGTGGTTCTGCTAAACTCAGCATTCAGGATTCCGACTGGAAGAAACCTGTGCTGGCAAACCAGTCCATCACGGTGAATGCCGGTCAGCCGAGAGTGACATTCGCTGTTGCCAAATTGAACAGCACACCCGAGTATGCGGGTCTGGAGCAGGCAAGTGCTCTGATCACCCTGAGAAACGCTTCGACTTTCAATGTGACAGGGTTGAGATTGGAAGGCACAAATGACAAAACAAACACGCTTGTTGATTATCTCACATGCTCTGTCGGAACCAATGAATTGGGCCAGAAGGTACTTTTGGTTTCCTTGAAAAACCAGCTGCCGGACGGCTACAGGAGCGGTACCTATAAGCTCAAGGCTAAATTCACGATGAGCAATGCGAGTGGCACTGTAAAACTGGCAGATCAGACAGCAGATGTCAAAGTGTCCTTTGCTCCTCTTGCGACGGTTACTACTTCGCAGAAGGGCAGCATTGATCTGGTGAACAGAAGCGGCAGTTCCGTTACCGTGAAGCCGACCTTGAAGAATTTGAACGGCACCATCGTGGGCATGGAACTCAAAGACGACGCAAGCAACCAGTTTGACGTAACATGGGACAGCGCGAAAGCTTCCGCAGTCATCAAGGCAAAAGAGGGAATCGACCTGAAGAAGGGCGGCAAATACAAAGTGACACCTGTATTCCTGGTACAGACCAACGGAGGTGTTGTAGAGATTCAGCCCAACAGGATGATCACCATTACACCGAAGCAGTCTTCCGTGAAGACAACGACGGTTCTGCCATTGGAGACCAGACTTTCCGCACCGAGAGTTTCCGCGAAGACGACCGTGAAAGCAAAATCTCCTGCAAAGGCGGAGATCCTGGATATGATCCAGATGAACAACACGGAGAACTTTGTAGTATCCTATGACGCACAGAGCGACACGCTCACTGCGAAGATTATTGACACGGCAGGTTTGAAAGCCGGTTCCACTTACAGGATTACCATGGCGTTGGAAGTTCAAGACTCCGGCGTGAACGTGAAGAAACAGACCATCACGGTTCCTGTAAAGGTATTGAACTAATTAATTTAAAAAATGTGCTGCGGCGCTTCGGCGCTGCGGCATGTTTCATAAACACAATTTAAAAGGAGGAGAAAAAAAGAAATGTTTGAGGA